>DUKS01000011.1:0-32431 GCA_013329215.1 Nanobdellota archaeon
GAACAGGTGGTTTTGCGAAAAATCTCTGGGTGCTTAAGAAATGAAAAAGGGATAACAGCCAATGAAACCATTATGAGCCTAATCACAACATGGAAGCAAAATGGCTTAAATCCCTTTACAGAGCTTAGAGCCGCCCTCTAAGCTTTCCACATACGGCAATAGAATACATTTATAAATACATGGAAAATACCGGTTTGCATGGGGCTTGACGAGTGCTCAGACGAATCTTTTGAAGGTGAATTAAGCGCGCTGAAAAAGCGAATGCACAGGAATAAGGTTCTCGGCGGGCTGGCTGGTGCGGTTGTTGCCCTGGGGCTTTTAGCAGGGCATGCTATAATGTACCGTGAAGCTGCAAACGAGATGTGGGATATTGCGGTTGAAGAATCAATAAACAGGCCTTCCGCGGCAGAGATTGAAGGTATTGCTAGGGGAGTAGATACTCCTGAAGATGCTTTTTCAAAAATAAATGCAGACATAGCGTTCGTATCGGATTTTGACAAAATCAGGCTCGGGAGGCATTATTGGCTGTCTTTGCAGGAAACATACGGGGAAAGGCGGGGCGACTGTGCGGGCGGGGCAATCGCATTCGCAGCAATGCTAAGCGACGACCCGAAATACAGCGTAAAGCTTGTATGCCTGCGAAGGCCGCAAGCAGACCGCCGGCCTAACCACATGATTGCGGCTTATGAAAGCAACGGGCTCTGGGGTGCTGTGTCATTCAACAACAAGACTGCGAGCGGGGAAGAGCAGGAAATATTCATCCCGGCCTCATTTACAGACATTGGGTCTGTAATAGAATACTTTGACACTGAATATGCAGGCAGCATTTTTGAAAGCTATTTCACAGTAGGGTTTGATGAAGAAGAGCTCAAGTTTGGCAGGGGGCTGCATGATTCCGAGCAGGATAGGTCGCCGCCGATTATGTTTGGGCAGGACGGAGATTAACGAACATTTAAATAGGTAAGGGCATATATAACAAATAACAACGCAAAATTGCTTTGCAGCAGCCACAGAAACCTGTAAGGGAGAATAAATGGAAACAAACAGATTCCAATCGCTTGTGCGCCAGGACTATGAATACATGAGGCGCGCTATTTCTCTCTGCATAAGCTATCGCGCAAGGGAGCTCCTTCTTATGCAATCAGTAGAAGGCCATGCGATACAGGGCGACGGGGCGTTCAAGGAAACAGTGTGTGTACTAAAAACAAGGGGGGGCAGGAAACGGAAGGTATACCTGAAGGAACAAAGAGAACCATTGAAGTTTCCTGAAACAACAATAGATGATGTAGTTAATGCACTGGGTCATGATACTGCAGCAATCAAAGAAGAAAGGCAGCAGCCCATAACTGCAGTGATAGACTTTTTCCACAGGCTCATGGCAGGGGAACAACTCACCAGCTATACAGACAGAAACGGCAAACCCCTGTTTGGGATGACTTTTCTAGAGGGCATGAGATTGGAAAACCCGGCGCACACAATCATAGGCGGTTACTTTGGCGGAAGAATGGACAAGTATATCGGCTGGAGGCAGGAATCAGAAAAAGTATATGGCGTTCAAACCGGCGGCGGGGAATGCATAGGCATTAACAGGAGAAAAGCGAAAGAGGCAGGCATCGCGCTTGAGCAGCTTGCAACAAAAGAGCATACGCAGGAAGAAGTTGCTGCACTCATCGCAAAAGGAATCCTGTGCTGGGATGTGGAATCAGGCCCTGATATTGTAAGCGGGTATGTGAGGTGCAAGCAAGGATTTGGCACAAGCGACGACCTTGCTGTCTTGCTGGCTGGCCGCCTGTTCAGCTATGACGCGGCAATCGGGCTTTTCCTTGCAGATGCGATTGACACATGGGACAAGTATGTGCCATTTATCCATAAAAGCGGGCAGGATGAGAAGCTTGGCGAAGAAATTTGTGGCCAAGCGGCAAGCATCAGCAAAAATGTCCCGCAATTCAGGCTGCCTGCAAAAGAAGAAGTCTTAAAGTTCATTGCATTAATTGCAGAGTCAAATTATGATGTTATGACAAGCAGCTCGCAGAGGTACTTTCTTCAGGTTCCAAGGTATTCAAAGCAATGCGCAATAGAAAGCTATATCAACTATATCCGCACATGGGAAAGAGGGTCTGAAATGCATGTGGGCCATCCACTAAGCGGGCTTTCAAATCACGGCATGTTTGACAGGTTCGAAGCAAAGTGTGAACAACTATATAATTAGCAAGGCGTTAAAGGGCAAGCATCGCCTTATATCCTTCTTCAGGAAGCACTGCAATTACACAACCGTTCATGTCTGTTTGTGATGAGAATACATATGCTTCTCCGCTATCCTGCTTCCCGTTTGCATTGATGTCATAGTAATACTGGTTCTGCAGGAAATCCCCTTCACTGCACAATGAGCCATTCGACTGCACCGTGATCGTGCTGATAAGCTTCAGCCTTTGGTTGCCATATCCCGGAATAGGGGCCTGTGTAAAATATATTTCCTTTCCCGGAAGGAAAGAGCCTGAAACCGCACCCGTGGCCTTGTCTGTTGTGTTTGCGACAGCAATATACGAGGCAACCACGCCGCGGCTTTCTGCAACAGCAAAACCAGTAATGTTTGCCTCGCCCCTGAACGCAAAAAAAGCTATCGCGCACAGGAATAATACATTTATTGAGATTATGACTGCGTTTTTCACATAAATAATGTTTATATTCCTGCTTTTATGCTTTGCCGTCTTTGCCATGCTTGGTTGGAAATGTTTATAAAGAATTCAGGCATAGGAATAGACATGGCAAATAAATACATACTGTCGGCGTCTGCAATGGAAAAGCTGCTGAAAAAGGCGGGCGCCCCAAGGGTTGCCGAAGATGCAAAAGAAGAACTAACCAGGGTGCTTGAAGAGCATGCACTAAAGCTTGGGCAGAATGCAGTAAGGCTTTCCGCGCATGCAGGCAGGAAGACCGTAAAAGCAGTTGATGTGCGCGAAGCTGTCAGGCAATAAAGTCAGCTTCTTTCCTGGTTTCCTTGCCGTCTATGGTAACAATTCTTACAATTTTTCCTTTTCTCTTTGCCTCAAGCCTTGCCTTTGCAGGGTCGGCTTTAAGCTCGGGAGTGAGGACAATTTCATTTATGTACAGTATATGCTTTATCTCAAGCTTCTGGAACTCCTGCTTTACATCCCATGCAAACTCATCAAGCAAATCCAAAGGCAAAGTTGCTGAGCAGAAACCCGGTTTTATGGCGCCGCCCGGCTTGGGCAGGCTTTTGCCTGCTTTCAGGCTCATCTCTGATGACTTTACGTTAAGCAAAAGGAATGCAGACGAGAATTTGTCATACAGGCGCCTCAACTGCTCAGGCGAAAATTCTGCAGAGATTTCTGCTGTGAACAGTTTCCCCCTTTTTGAGTAATTCACCGCCTCGCAGAAGGGGTCAAGCTCTGGCTTGAAGTCTCTGGCCATGATAATTTTCCCGGAAACAGATGCAGTCTCCCTCATACGCTCTGCTATTATTCCCACAAAATCATTTGCAAAATCATAGCTTGACTTTACTTTAAAATTATTCCTTCCTTTTGTTATTTCAAACAGGAACCTATCATATTCGCCTTTTCCGTATCTTACAAACTTGTAGTGTGCCTGGCCGTCTGTTTTTCCGACAAGCATCTGTTTTAGTATATTCATGCTCACAGCCTCCTTAAGATTGACTCTGCGAAGCTTATCAATGATTCGGCATCCTGCCTTGTAAGCTCTGAAGAGCGGTATGCAGCTTCGCGATAGTCCGTAAGGTAAGATAATATGTCCGACTTCAGGCCGGCTTCAATGCCGTAATGGTCCAGCTTTTTCTCAGCCTGCTCTGCAGAAAGCCCCTTCAGCCTGAATGACTTTGAAAGGAATGAGTTCATCGCAAGAAGCGTATCCTTGTATGCCTTGGAGGGTGTTTGCTTTCCAAGCATGCGCCTTATCTGTTTGAGTTCTGCAGCCGCTCCTGACTTGTCTATAGAAAGCTTAACCGCCTCCTTCTTTTTCGGCGCAAAAAGCGAGGACCTAAGCGGGCCTGAAACCAAATAGTGCACGTAAAATCCAAGTATGAGTATGGTGCCAATCCCAAGTATTACCAGCGCCAGAAATATTGTATCGCCCGGCTGCCGGTATTCTGCAAGCGTGATATTCTCCTGCTTGGTATGGAAGTCAAGCGCAACCGAAGGCAGCGTGCTCTTTTCCTCCATTGAAAAATCTATTGTTGCCTCATTGTTGATGTCAACTGAAAGCGCATCCTCTGAAAGGGATGACGCAATAACAACAGGCTCTTTCGCAAGGTTGCCTACGATTGTTTCATACTGTTCCTGCGTGAATGCGTCAGATATCAGCGCAATCTTATCCTTTGATGTGACTTCGGTCAGGTCCCTGATTCTCGGAACAAAAATCTTCGGCTGCTTTTCTGTTTCATCATCCAGGTATTCCTCTGCTATTGCAAACACAACCTCCTCAATGCCCCTCCAGTCTGGGTCAAACGGCGTAAGCGTTGCAATGCCGTCAGAACTTATCTCCACCCTTATATGCTGGGTCTTGGCTGCAACAAAATTCGCCTTTCTCCCGAAATAATCAACAAGGTTGAGCTGTATTGTGTCATTGCCTGAGACAGCGTGGAACTCTATTGACATCCTGTTCTCCACTGTTGACGGCACTTCAGGTCCTGTTTGCGCAACAGCAGGATATACGACTAAAGCAAGCAGCACAAGCAAAATCGCCTTTTTCATATTATGGTTTAAAGCCATTGGCTTTTATATAGTTTACTGCATCGGGCTTGCCAGGCATCTCGCTTTGCTCCAGCCCCCACCACTTGCCACTTGCCATACACGCAAAGGCTTTATAAGCTCCATATAATTCCTATAGCTAAATGATGAGCGTAAGCGCATTAACTTCGTATCTTTACTGCCGGCGCAAGACATACCTCAACTATGTGCTTAAGATATACGGGGCAGGGAAAAAAGAGGTTCTTTCAGGCAGGATAAAGCATGAAGTGATTGACTATGTGAACAAGAACGAAAAAGAGATAGTCGAAGCTATATACGGAGGCTCGCAGGATGACATCGAGCTGGTTTACAGGGGCAATTATTTCAGGGCATTGAACTCAATAATTGAAAAGCACAAGGCAGAGATTGAAAAGTTCAGGCAGAAGAAGGAAGATGCTGTTGCAGAGACCTGGCCTGTGCTCCTGAAAGAGGCAAAGGTAAGGGCAAGGAATGTATTTGATTTTATGCAAAAGCACAAACTGGCCGGGAAAGAGCTTTGGGAAAGGCTTACGCCAAAATACATTTCAGAAGTGCCTGTTGCTTCATTTTCACTCGGGCTAAACGGCAAGATAGACAAGGTTGAAATGCACTCGGAAGACTGTTTTATTCCATTTGAATTAAAAACAGGAAAAGCGCCGAAAGAAGGGATGTGGGACAACCACAGGATACAGCTGGCATGCTATATCATGCTTTTGAAGGAGAAATATGCTGCTGTCAATGAGGGGTTTCTTGAGTATTTGGATGCAGGCGACAGGAGGAAGGTCGTCCTGAACCCGTTTATAGAGGATGAAGTGAAAACCCTTATCGTGAAAGTGAAAGATTTGCTGGATTCTTCTGTGCCGCCTGAGAAAGACGGGAATGAGGCAAAGTGCGCAAAATGCGAGCTATGCGAGCAGTGCTCTGCACTGAAGTGATTATCTCTCTATCTCCCCTATATACACTTTCTTCACGTCTTTTATCCTTTTTATTCTTTTAACAACATCCTGCAGGTGCTGAAGCCCTTTTGATTCCAGTGTAAAGCTGCACTGGACCATCTCATTGGATATTGGCTTTGCGCTTGCAGACTTTATCGGCGTCTGCATGGATACAAGCGAATTAAGGATTTCTGCGAACAGGCCGGTCCTGTTTATTGCGTCAACCTTTACTTCAACAGTAACACCGCTTACGTCTATCCACGATGCGTCAAGCTTTGACTTTCCGCCCCTTGCAAGCTTTTTGATGTTATGGCAGCCAAGCCTGTGCACCATCACTTTTCCTGTTTTTGCCGCAAGCGCAACTATCGGGTCGCCGGGCAGGGGATGGCAGCATTTTGCTATCCTAAGCTTTGGGTTGCATATCCCTGCAACATTGATAATGCACTCTTCCAGCTCTTTCTTTTCCTCGACAACTGCAGCCGGCGCCTTTGCAGGCACTTTATGCTCTTTTTCAACAAACTGCCTTATCTTTGTCTTTGCCTTTGATGTCACAACAAACTTCAGCCAGTCCCTCGACGGCCTTTGCAGCTTTGATGTGAGGATTTCAACCTGGTCGCCGTTCTTTATCTGCGTCCTCAAAGGCACAAATTTACCGTTGACTTTTGCGCCTATGCAGCGGTCCCCTACGCTTGTGTGCACTGCATAAGCAAAATCTATTGCACACGCGCCCTTTGGCAGTGATATTGAATCGCCCCTGGGTGTAAACGCAAATATCTCATCCTCAAAAAAGTCAACGTGCAGCATTTCCATGAACTCCTTTGAGTCCCTCATTTCCTTCTGCCACTGCAGGATTTGCTTCAGCCAATCGAGCTTGCTGTCAAACTTCTGGTCGCCATATACTCCCTTGTATTTCCAGTGCGCTGCAATGCCTCCCTCTGCAATCTTGTCCATTTCCTCAGTCCTGACCTGTATTTCAACAGGCTGGCCTTCAACCATCACCGCGGTGTGTAGGGACTGGTACATGTTGGGCTTGGGCATTGCAATATAATCGTCAAACTCCTCAGGGATTGGCTTCCACAGGTTATGGACAACACCGATTACTTCATAGCATTCTTTTATTGATTTTGCAATAACCCTTAATGCAACTTGGTCATATACTGATTCAAAGCAGCAGCCTTTTCGCTTCATTTTCTTGTAAATGCTGTATATGTGCTTGGGCCTTCCGTACACTGCAACAGGCGCAACCCCGTTTTTGACAAGCTCAGCCACAAGTATTGATTTTATCCTTTCAATCTCCTTTTCCCTCTGCCTCATGCCCTTGTTCAGCCTTTCTTTTATGTCCCTGAAAATCATCGGCTCGAGCTGCTCAAAAGCAAGGTCTTCCATCTCGGATTTGATTGAATGCAAGCCAAGCTTGTATGCAATCGGCGCATAGACATCCATCGCCTCTTTCGCTATCCTTTTCCTCCTTTCCTCCCTTAATGAGCCTATGGTCCTCATATTATGGAGCCTGTCAGCAAGCTTTATGAAAATAATCCTTATGTCCCTTGCGCTGGCCATTATGACTTTTCTTATGCTTTCAGCGCTTCTTGCCTCCTTGTCCGGGATATCCATCTTTGTTATCTTTGTCAGGCCGTCAACAAGCGCCGCAACCTCCTCCCCAAACTCTTTTTTTATTTCAGCCAGCGAAATATCAGTGTCTTCAACAGTGTCATGCAGCAGCGCCGCGACAATTGAAGGCTCATCCATGTTCAGGCCTGCAAGAATGTAAGCAACATGCAGGGGGTGCTGTATGTAAGGCTCGCCGGAATCCCTCAGCTGGTCGCCATGGCATTTCTTTGCAAACTCATATGCCCTTTTTACCAGCTCAGTGTCAGCCTTTGAATTGTTTTTGCGTACAGAATCAACGATATCCAGGATGCGCATGCAGGAATAAATGCCTTATTCTATTTAAATAGATTGCCTGCTGGCTGGTAAAGTTTATATTCTAATCAATATTCGTTCTTAGCATGAGATACTCACGCCAAACCATCCTCAAGGAAATAGGTGAAGAAAATCAGAAGAAATTACAAGCTTCCAAAGTGGTTATTGTCGGGTTAGGAGCAACAGGAAGCTCTTCTGCCGAGATGCTTGCCCGCGCAGGCATTGGGACCCTTATTCTCATTGACAGGGATGTTGTTGAATTGTCCAATCTGCAAAGGCAGTCCCTTTTCTCTGAATCAGATATTGGCAAGCCGAAAGCGGTTGCAGCAAGGGATTCTTTGCACACGATAAACAGCGAGATAAAAGTGGATGCGTACCCTCTCGACCTTGACCACGATAATATTTCAATACTTGATTCCGACCTTATTCTGGACTGCACTGACAACCTGTTTACAAGGTTTTTGATAAACGATTACTGCAAGCAGAACAAAAAGCCGTGGATATATTCCGCTGTTGTCGGCACAAAGGGAATGGCAATGAATTTCCTGCCTTCTTCAAAAGTCTGCTTTAACTGCATATTCAGCATGGTTGAAGGCCTGGATACATGCTCAACTATCGGCATACTGAACACAGCGCCTTCTGCAATAAGCGCGTTCCAGGCAACGGAAGCAATAAAAATCCTTACAGGGCAGAAAGCTTCAAGGGATTTGCTGCACATAGATGTCTGGAAGCAAACCCTTGAAAAGATTAAGGTAAAAACAGACAGGAAATGCAGTGTATGCAGGGGGAATTATGAGTATCTTGCCGGAAAAAAGCAGGAAATCCTGAAGTTCTGCGGCTCAGGCACTTACCAGATTAAAGGCAAGTTTGATTATGAGGAGCTAAAGCGTAAACTAGCTAAGGTCGGGAAAGTCACGGACATGGGCATATGCTTCAGGTTCAGCGCAATGACAATATTCCCGGACAGGGCTATTATAAAAGCGCAGACAGAAGAAGAAGCCAAGGTAATGTATTCCCAAGTCGTGGGAAATTAGTGTTTTATTACAGCTATCTGCTTAATTAGTCTTTTTTCAGCTTCTGAATCTATGAATCTTTCTATCAAAGCCATCTCAAGCTCAAGCATCTTCTTTACAATAGGATTTTTTGCATCAAGCGTATATAAAACAGTTTTTCCAAACTTCCTTGTCTGCTTTAACACGCCCGCTTTTTCCAGGTCACTCCAGCAGTAGAACAAAGAGGTTCTTGAGATTCCTGCGCCTTCTGCTATGTCTTTTTTGCAAAAGTCCGTGCCTTTGTTTTCTATGAGAAAGTCTATAACCCTCATTAAAGGAGAATCTCCCATGAGCTTCAAAAACAGGCTCTTTTCATTGCTTTTTTCCGGTTTTTCCATAAGATTTTCGCCTCGTCCGTAAGATTTTCAAAAGTGCACACAAAACTTATTAATACGAACATATGCCGTGTGCTTAATAAGAAAGAGAAAAGAATGTATGTTTAAATACTTTTCCTTTCAACGTTCAAAAATATGAACATAAAGAAAATGGATAATAATCAGATAAAAGGGAAGATACTGCACAAGCTGCTGAGAGCAGGCAAGATAGAAGCAAGCCACACAGCAATTGAAAATCTGCACAAGGGCTTTCCAAAGGACATGGCAGGCAAAGTAAAAGATAATGTCAAAGAGCTTGTAAAAGATGGCATCCTGCTTGAGAAGCATACAATCTATGGCGTGCAGATTTCAATAAATATTGAGCATTCTGAGAAGATAAAGGAATATATTAGAATTTTTCTTATGCAGGATTAATTAGCTTTTTTTTATACGCAGCAACAGCCGCATCTTCCGCAAAGCCAACAACCAAAGAATATATCTTTCCAGCCAATTCATCAATCTGCCTTACAAGCTCATCTTTCCTGTCGTAAAAAGGCAGCCCGCAATCCGCTGAATTCTCATTCATTCCGGGCACTGCCGTGAGTATTTTGTTCTCAATTGTTTTTCTGTTAATGCTTTTGTTTTCCATTTTGCTCATTCTTTTTCCTGTAATTCAGGTTCCAGTTCTGAAAAATTCAAGCCAATGGTGCTATAAGGATATTTGTCCTGCAGTTCGCAAGCATCATCTACAAGCTGTTTCAGGCTGTAATCAGGCATAAATTCATGGATATCTACCGCTGCCATCAATCCTTCGTGTTCCCCTTCCGTGTCACCGTCAAGACCAAGCACCGGTTTTGTTATCCTTCCGAGAACCCTTGACTGAATTTTCCTTTCTTCAAGAAGCGCCGCAACTATGCCGAATATTTTATCATCCGGAAAATACCTGGAAAATGTTTCCTTGCTGAAAGCCAGAAGGCCCATCTCACCCATGCACATATATCTTGTGCCGTCATCTTCCGGAGGATAAGCTATAAAAGTGGATGTGCGAAAATCCACTTTCTGCCCAAAAGGCACCTTGTCAAGCGAACTCCACTCAACCTGCCGGTAAGTTAATTCTTTAT
This sequence comes from Nanobdellota archaeon, assembly GCA_013329215.1. Taxonomy (GTDB): domain Archaea; phylum Nanobdellota; class Nanobdellia; order SCGC-AAA011-G17; family GW2011-AR17; genus UBA9640; species UBA9640 sp9640u. The sequence goes on from DUKS01000011.1 coordinate 10,088, forward strand.
CTGTCATAGGCAATATTTCATCAAGCGGCTTTCCGCTTTCTGTATTTACCATAAGTAATATCTCCTTCCCTGCTTCCATTCGTCAGGCACTATGAACTGCCCTGTCTTCTCGTCAATTCCAATCACAGGGGCAATATACGAATTAGTTATCTTTCCTGTTTCATCCTTCCTAAGTGGGTTGTGGGCATCAACAAGATAAGGGCTTCCATTTCTGTAAACTATATTGAATGCATGCCACCCTGCTCCAACAACTCCTTCCTCTTCAAAAACCCCGCTGATAAGAAATGATGCTTCGCCTTTCTGCGCAGACAATTGCACAAGCACTGCCTTTTCAAGGCATTCGCCAAGCTTTGCATTAAACGCCTGTGAAAATGGGATTACCTCCCTGCCGCCAAACAGTTCAAACATATCTTTCAGCAAAGGCTTATTAAAAGCCCTATAAGCCGGACCGTATGGAACAGTCCCTTCAGGAAAATCCCCCAGCTTCCTGTAAATCTCTTCATCATCAATTTCATAGCCCATGCCGGTTGCTTTGCGCACAACAGAGCCTTTTTCCAGCTTGCTTGTTACAACTCTTGGATATGATTCAGCAAGCTCCTCAAGGCACTGCCTAATTTCATCTGGATTCATCCGGCCTCCTGTAGTCCAAGCCTGTTGCCCGTCTCATATTGCCAACATAACCCCTTGCAGCATCAAGAATAAACACTTCGCCTTGTGAGTTTGTGTACCTGCACCATGTGAGCCCGGCATTCCGGTCTATGCTCGGGCTTCCGCTTATGAAGCCGTCCCTTTTGAAAAGCTCCAACAGAACGCCGCAAGCCAAAGCCATGTGCCTGTCAATGCCTGTATGTGTGTTGATAAACACGCCAAGGCTGACTTTTCCGTCATTTTCGCAATGCAGGTGCGTTGCAAGCATCCGCACAGCCTCCTCGTCCTGAACAGTTATCGCTTCTTTTACAGTATCATGCACTGCCTTCAAAACCAGGCGCTTTACAGCTTCCTTTTCAACAAGGTGCGTAAGGGCTTTCCTCTTTGCCTGCTCGTAAAGAGCAAGTATTGCAGGCTCAGCCGCAGAATCCACCACCACTGCTTCGCTCTGCTCTGCGCCAAGATAAACTCCGCCGTCAATATGAGAATCTCTTTGTATTATGTTCCGGCCTCTGTATGAATTTCCTTCAATCCGGTTTTCAAGCCTTTTTTTCATCCTTTGTGTTGTGTCCCAGTTTGCCATTTTTACCTGCACTCCTCATACGGTTTTGAAATGTCATGCCCGCAGGCGCGATAGTTAAAAAAAGGATTCCCGTTTGCATCAATCTCAACACTATACAGCCTGCTGATCCCGTCTTTGCCTGTTATGTCCACCAAAGTTTCCTGCTTTCCGTTGCCGTCAAGGTCCTCTGCAAAAGGGCCCTCTATGCTCTCAGCAGGTATATTGCCTTTTTCAGGCTGGTAATTCCACATTTTCACCTCATCAACCGCCTTGGGCGTTAAAATGCCAAGCACGTAGCCGAATACAATGCCGCAGCCAATGCCAATTCTTAGGCTTTTGGAATGCTCCTTTGACCGCTTTACTGCATTATCAAGAAACTCATTCTTTCCTCTCATCTTGCCCCTCCCTCATGTCAACGCTTAATAGCTTATACCCCAAAAGGAAAGTCCTGCCCTGCAGTTCCTGGGTGACCGGCATATAGCTTAGTGTTACCTTGTCCCCCCTATGGAATGTGTTGAATACGCCTCTGTTGTTAACAGTAAATGAAATAGGATTGCCTGTAAAAGTAACATAAGTGTCATATTCTATGAAACTGAGCCTGGGAAATGCCCTCTCATTAAGCCCGTCACAATCCATCTCATCAGGTATCTCATTCCTGCACAGCCATCTTTCTGTCACTTCTGCATCCTGAGAAACAACACGCGAAAGGTCTGCAGCCTGCAGGGTTGCAAGTTTCATTTTTACTCCTCGTCCCCGTTAAACTGCGTTGACACTCCGCCTACAGATGCAACTATGCCTCTCTGCTTCAGCTCATTCAGGAAAAATTCCACATTGTTTGCAAGCTGCTCAGGATTAGTCTTGTCAGTGATGTTAACATCAATGCTTATCCTGCTCGGCTTGAATTGTTTTGGTTCCATTTTCATTTCCTCCTTACATATAGCTGCGCGCTATTCCCCCTATGAATTTTCCTACTAGATGTAGCGTAAGAGCGCCAACACCTATTCCTGCAACATTAATTCCGTCTGATACCATACTTGGACCAATTGAAGACATTTCGGACTCTGGCGGATAAGAATATGTAATCTCATGCGCTTTCACACGCAAAGGCAATGCTGCTGCAGTTGCTGCAAATGCTGTGTAATCTAAAGCCCCTAAGTTGTCATTACCTGTATAGCCTTCTGCGAATCCTTCCGCAAGCCACGCAAGACCACCAATAGTTAAAGCCGCTTTGTCTGCGACTAAGATTGCCTTGTCCAACTTTTGTCTTGTTTCAGGTTTCATTTTAATCACTTTGCTCCATTTGGCGGAGCATGGTTTTGCCTGTCATAGGCTTCTATGCAAGTTGCGCCCCCGCATGTGGAATCAGCAACTGCCAAGGCTAATGTAATCCCTGCCACTGCTCCGGCTTTCTTGAAAAAGCTCATCTTATCCCCCTTATTACTCCCCTCTCATAAAAAAATGAAATATCCCTTAGGACAGTTTCCTGTGATATTCCATGATTGGCAGCAGTCCTCAGCATTTGCCCTAAATAGACTTCCATAACTGGAAAAGCCCCAAAAAGGCGTTCAAATTTTGCCTGCGCCAACGCAACGCCATAACTCATTGTAGGCACCTGCTCTGCCCGCAAAGGCGCATCTGCAATAACCTGTTTCGGGTTAATTTTTAGGAGGCGCTCTTTAAGCACATGAAATACATTAGAGTCTAATGTCATTTTTTTCTCCTTACTCCAGCAACATATCCATTCTTACGCAGTGTGCATATCCAATGCTCGCTGCATAGTTCCCCACTAACCGTTCTACAAGAGATTGCGGTGCTGGTATATAAAGAGGCTGCAAGTCTTTCGGCCCCCCTCTTTCTTTTAGGATATCAGGCCATATCGCGGAACCCACCTCTATTTCTCTGCGGTCATTATCTATTTGAATATTGCCTGCACCACATATCTTACCGTGGCCATGCAGATACATTTCGACTGCCCGCTCTACTTCTATATCTCCTGCCAGCATCTTATAAACCCCGGCCCCATAGTGCATAATTACAAAAGGGAATACTCCTGTTGGCGGATTGTCTGTTTCCATCTTTACTTTCCTCTTCCGTGCGCAGGTACTGCGCTTTCAATGTCTTCAACAACATCTTCAAGGTCCGGCACTCTCGGCGGAGCAATTTCAACAGGCGCATCCCTGCATCCTGCGGCTGAAGCTGGCTTAGGCGGATAATTTCCGCCTTGCGTAACGCTCCCGCCAAGCCTTATGTTTCTGGGCCCCCTGTAATTCTGCTGCGGCACAACAATAATGTACTGCACGCCCTGCGGGCTGGTATAATTCATCTTATCCTTTACATACTCTACAGTCTGGTTGCCTGCATAATCATTGCCTCTTTTCGGCGCAAGGCTGTGGCCCGGCTTTCCGACATAATGGCTGTCCAGGTGCCTGTGCCTCGGCGCATCCGGCCCTTCCTGGCGTTTCTTGCATCCCTCTCCTGAAAGAGCTAACACAAGCGCGCTTAAAATCAGTGTCGCATTTGCTGCGTCTTTTGTATTCATGTTCTTACCCCCTCCTGTGTTTTGAGAGTCAGGAAAACTCTTTACTTGTTACTATTTATTAGATGTAACTAATATATAAAGCTTGCGGTCTGGAGCTAAAAAAGTGCCCTTTATACGCCGTATAAGCACTGAGAATGAGGTTTATAGGCGATAGAACTTCGCCGAGGAAGGATAGTTACGATTCCTGCAAGAAATAATGCCTGTATAAAGAAAGGCAGCTTATTCAGATTCAGCTTCCTGCTTTAGTCTTGCAATAATTCCTCTAAACTCAAGCTCATTTCTTTTCAGGTAATCACTTCTTGCATTAAATCCGCGGTAGCCAATGCTGTTCCTTACTATCCTAAGCTCATCTATTTTGGCGATTTCATACTCAAAATCAGGTATAGTTTTTGCAAGATATGCAATAAAGCATATATGGTTCGTGCAATCATACCCTTTCTTCTACAGCAGCGCAAATGCAATCTCTTTTATTATCTCATAATATCCTTCTATCTTTAAGGCCGCAAACTTTGCTTCAATAGACCTGCTCCAAAATTCCAGGCGCAGCATTGCCATTTTCAGCACTTCTTTTGTCCGCTGTATGTCAGGGGGCATGGTTAAGGCCAGTTTATGTCGTATGCAATCATCCCAATCTAACTTCTCTGCCATATCAAATGTGCTATGGCGTTCTCATTAATATGGGCTTGTCCCTGATTTTTGCAAATCTTCCGCCCATTTTGGAAATCCCACGGTTTTCCCCGGAAAAACAACCTGAAACCAAGAGAATTACCGCAAGATTTACGCAATCTTCAGAAAGCCATAAAGCACTGCCCCATTGACGAGATTATTCAAGAGCCCTTTGTTGGGCAAATCCCGAATGTTAGGCTCAAACACCAGATGAATAGGCATCCCAAGCTTTTTCTCATAAGCCCCTAAATCCAAGGCCTGCTCTTTCGCCTCCACAAATAGATCTATATCACTGCCTTTGCTGTATGCGCCCTTTGCGCAGCTCCCGTACAGGATAATCGCCGACGCAAGAGTCTTATTCCATATATAATCGACAATTCCTGATTCCAGCAGCCTGAACACAATCTGCCTTTTTTTGTATAACAGGTAATATTCATTGCTTGCATTGGCGTGGTATGTAGGATAAAGGGTGCTTTTGTTTACCGCTATAAGCCTGGACTTTTCCAGCTTTCCGATATGGTTAAGTATTGTCGCATGGCTTTTTTTTAACAGCCTCGCCATCTCCCTTAGCCCAAAATCCCTGTGCGGCTCTTCCATGAAAAGCTCAAGCATCCTGTATTCCGTGTTTTTGAAGATGTTATGCATATTTATTGGTTAAAAATATAACCATCTGGTTAATATAATAACCATGTATTAATAAAGATTTCCATTTCTCTCATAAAAGCCGCTTTCAAGTGAAGCAATAATCTGCTATAGAATTACTTTCTGCTTTTCGGGACAGCCCTTGGTTTATGCGCGGCAGCTGTCTGTCTTCTCCTTTCCGCTTCTGCCTGCCGTGCCGCACTTTGTGCCTCTTGCTGCTTCTGCCATGCAGCCAGTTTTTTATCTTTCTCTTCCTGTGCCAAGCGCTCTCTTTTTATTTTTTCTTCCTGTGCCAGGCGCTCTCTTTTTATTTTTGCCTCGCGCGCCATCTCTTCAGTATGCTTGGCTGCTTTTTCTGCTATCTCTCTTGTCATTCTTTCACTTGCTTCCTTTCTTGCGTTCAGGGTTTTTTTCTCAGCTTCTTTCTTTAAAAATTCCATCCTCTCCTTTTCAGTCATTTCTTTTGCCGTGGCCCATTTTTCTTGTTTTAACTCTTCCTGCATCCTTTGCAGCTCGGCTTCTCTTTCCTGCTCAGTTTTTACCGCTTTTTTAGTTTCAGCTGTGCCAGCCTGAAGTTCCCTTCTTTCTGTGGCGCGCACCGATTTCAATTCTTTCGCAACTCTCAATTTTTCCTCTCTTGCAAGCCTTTCCGCGTTTTCTCTTTCTGCTATTGCAAGCCTCTCTTTCTCTTCCTTTGCAAGGCGCTCTTTCTTTTCCCTCTCAATCCTTGCGCTCTCTTCCTTCTCCCTTATCTTCAGCATGTTTGCTTCATGTTCCTGCTTTAATCTTTCCTGATAGAGCCTGTTTTCTTCCGCCTTTATCCTGTCTCTTTCCGCCTGTATCCTCTCCCTATCAAGCAATTCCTGCGGCGTCGGCTTTTTCAGCGCGTCTTTCAGTTTTTCCTTTCCAGTCTCCCACCATTTTTTCGCGCCTTCGCCCATCCATTTTCTTGCCCTGTCCCAGGCTTCCCTTCTTTTCCTGATGCTCTCCTCTCTTTTCCTGATTCTGGACTGCTGCCTATCGTTTTTCCTTCTCTCCTTCTCTTCCAGCGCCAGGCGCTTTCTCTTCTCTTCCTCATCCCTTTCAAGCGTTTTCCTTTTCTGCTTTTCCTCTATCTTGATATTCGCGCCTTTCAGCTTTTCCATCTGCTGCTGGTGGCTTCTGTCTCTCCATCTTTCCCAGAGGCTAGGCTTTTTTGTTTTTCCCTCTCCGCCTGTGCCTTTATCCTCGCTTTTTTTGCTGCTCGTAAGCAGGTAGATTAAGAAAAGCACCACAACTGCAACTATAAGCAGTATCCACCAGTTGCCTGAAATCCAGTATGTTGTATCGTCCCATGCCTCAACAAATCCGCCGCTGAACCCCAATGACCTGAGGAACTGCGGAGAGCCCTTCATCTGCAAAACAGAGAATATCAGAACTGCATAAGCAAGCAAAACAAATATCAGCTTTTTCTTTGAAAGCTTCCCGTTTGCATCAGTGTCTTCCTTTATGAATATCGTGACAATCGCATAAGGCAATAATGCCAGCGCGGCAAGCCATATCAGGTTGCCGAGCCCCTTAATCCACATTTCGGGCATGAATTTCATCCCGATAAGGGCTAGTATGGCAGCAACAAGCATGCCTACATTCGCATGCTCCTTAGGGAATGCCTTTTTCGCGCCAAGCATGAGGAATGAGAACAATATTATGAACAGGCCGAGCTTTACAAATATCCCGCCTGATGTTGTTGCGCCGAAAAGCGTGTCCACGCCCTGCTCAATGAGCCCTTTTTCAGCAGCAAACACAGAAGGGGCTAATGCAAGAACAGAGCTTCCTATAGTTATTGCTTTAATGGCTCTCATTTTACGGGTATAGTTATAGTGTTTGCATTTAAAAACTTTCCGAGTGGGGCACGATTAATGGCGCTTATGCCCTTCTTCTTCAGCTTTCTTTTTCCCTGCAAACTGCGCAATAACAAGCAGCGCAAGCGCAGCGCCTATAACTACAGACTGCCACTGGTACATGAAAGTATAGCGCTTCAGCTCTTTCACAGCCTCAAACACAAGCCCGAAACCCCAGTAGTCAAGCGACAAAAGCACAAGATAAGCCCCGAAGTATGCAGCAACAAGCAGGCCTATCTTAAGCGGGCCCCAGTTGTGGAATATCGCGTCAACAAGCAGGTAAGGGAGCGCGGCCATTGCAAGCACCCACAGGAATTTTCCAAGAGGCATAATCCACAATAGGGGCATAAGCCTTACCGCAAGCAATGAGATTACAAGCGAGAACACATTCACAACAAACTTGTTGTCCGGGAAAAGCCGCATTGAGCTTTTGCTGAACAATGCAAAAAGAAGTATGAACAATGAAAGCTTTACTATTGCCTCATTCTCATTGGCAACAGAGCCCAAAGCGCCTGAAATTATCCAAGTAAATGCAGACATGTGTTCTTAGGGTATAAGCATGATAATAAATGTTTGGATAACCGCCCTAAAGGCTTAAGGCGCAATGTTTAAATAAGCTCAAGCATATATCTCGCTTTATGAGCAATAGACTTGTTGTTTTGGTGCTGGCTTTTTTCTCTATTCTTGCATTTAATGCGCTTGCCATAAGGGAGGAAACAAGCGCAACAGGCTTCACGATGTATTACAGCGACACTGGAAGGCTTTTGCTAAGCATTAACCCCGATGACTTAAACCAGATGTTTGGCGAAGGCTATTGGGAGGTTTCAAACGGGTTCCTAAGTGTTTATCAAGAGAATATATATGGGGAAAAAATAGATTTTGGCCTGTTCGCAGGCGCTATAATTGTAGACAGCAGCAGAGAGACTATTGAAGTTACAAACGGGGCTTACAATTCTCCAAGCTCAAACCCAATTAGAGTAGAGGGCAGGGATTTCAAAATCTCATTTGCCGGCCGCATCTTGCCCCTCATTAGCATAAAGGACGGAGTGTATATTCAGGGCCATTATTTTGTTGCATGCGCTCCGCAAACAGAGGAGAATAAATCATGCGAGCTCGGAGCCCAGGCGGGGGGGTTTGTAAATGCTGCAGGCATTGAAGGGGAGGGATTTATTACACATGCAGACAACCTGCGCTTATTCCTTAGCGAAGGATACGGGGCTCTTCAGGAATATATCCGGAAAAAGAAAGAGGAAGGCGAAGATGTAAGCGCATACGATATTTACCCTATCCAAAATATAGACCGCATAACAATAGATGAAAATCCCCACAGCATATTTTCAATGAGCATACTGCCTGCAGAAAATGCGAGGCTCGGAGAATGGAATATTGATGCTGGGAGTGAAGAATTTGTGGATATTATTGCTATTGAGAAAATGGGAAACTTTTTTATAATCGGTGATGATGTGCAGGCAACAGCAAGGAACGCCAGCTATGCACCCGTGCTTGGCATGACAACAGGTAAAAGGATGGCTCATAACAGCATCAGCATTGAGCCTTACGGAGCATACATCAGCCTTGAAAGTGGAACAATATTCGTAACAAACTCGGAAGAAGATTATCATTTGTGCCCGCCCGACTCAAGCTGCCTGCTGTTCAAGGAAAATGCCCTTAAGATTAAGCCGAGAGCTAACATGAATGAAGACAGCTATACGCCTATATGGATATCTGTCACATTGCCCGAGGCAATCACAAATATTGAAATTGATGCGTTTGACACTGCCGGAACAGAGTCCTGGATAAACCACGTTAAGATAAGGAGGGCAGGCGTATCAGCAGAGCTGGCTTTTTACAATGGCGAGGTGCTTGTAAGCCCCGGCGGCAACTGGTTTGACCTGAAGACAGATTTCAAGGCAGACATTGAAACGGAAGAAGCCCCCTCTCCTGAAGATATTACATTCACGGAAACGGTCCGCTCAGGCGTATATGATGTGTTTGAATGCACTTACATTGACAGAAAATGCTACCTGAACGGCGTGCAGGTTGGGGGATTTACTCAACAAGCTGCGGTTCATACCTGCAGCAGGGATTCTGACTGCGATGCAGAAAGGAAATGCCTGTGCCTTGATGAAGATGATAGAGGGCAGTGCGTAGGCAAGGTATGTGCAAAAAAGGCAGCCTGCACAGACACAAGCTATAATCCGCCGCTGTCTGATATTCCGGGGATCTCAGAGGAGACAAGAAGGGCTATCCGCTCAGCTAGAAAGCTGGATTTTGTTTTCATCTCAGACGAGTATGATTCAGCAGGCGAATTTAACAGTGACATAAGAAAGGCCGTTGACAACGGATTGTTTGCCGTTTCCCCATTTATGGAAAACAAGCAGAAATTCCTTATATACAAGATGGACGGCGGCACAATGCCTTTCCTCTTAACCGGTGCAGCGCACACATTTTTATATGAAGCAATTGCAATGCAAAAACAGTGCCCGGGAGCAGAAATAGCCGTTGTTCTGTCAAAAAAAGACTTCAACTCATTTGCAATGGATTTGGGAAGCAGCCACTTTGTGGAAATATCCAGGAAAAACCTATATGATGAAGAAGACGGGGAGCTTACTGTTGCGCACGAGCTTGCGCATGCCATTGGAAATCTGCATGATGAATACTATCTGTATGATAGCAATGATCCTGCCTGCCAGTCAGGCATCCCAAACTGCCTGCCTTATGATTGTGAAGGGAGGGAAAACTGCGTTGAAGCAAAAACCTTTTGGGGGCTGGGCCTTGCAAATAAAGCAAGAAACAGCGGATGGAAAGGCTGTGGGGGCTACTGCAACGACCTGGGCTATGCAGAATACTTGAAGCCTGCTGAAAACTCAGTAATGGGGTTTCTAAGCAAGCCGGGCCATAGTGAATTCAGCCTGCCTGCAAAGGACTGGCTTAATCTTATGCTGGCGCCTTATAGCATCCTATAGAAAATTCTCAGGGAAAAGCCCGCAGAAAAGCTTATAAACCACCTCATTTTCACAAGTGGGATATGGGTATTGCAAAGTATATTGCCGAAATATGGGCAAAGCCAAAGGAAAACTTAGGCGACGTCTGGAAGCAGAGGCTTATACAGTGGAGAAGGGAGCCTGCTGTTGTAAAGGAAGACGCGCCCGTCAGGCTTGACAAGGCGCGCGCATACGGCTACAGGGCAAAGAAAGGGTATGTAGTCGCAAGAGTAAAGCTTGAAAGGGGCGGAAGAATGAGGCCCATGATAACAAGCGGCAGGAAAAGCAAGAACACAAGAAGATTAAAAATTCTGGAGAAAAATTACAGGTGGGTTGCGGAAGAAAGGGCGCAGAAAGAATTCATGAACCTTGAAGTCCTAAGCTCGTATTTTGTCGGCAAAGACGGAAAACATTTCTGGTATGAGGTCATACTTGTCGACCCTGAAAGGCCGGAGATAAAGGCAGACAGCAGGATAAACTGGATATGCAGGCCTAAGAACCAGGGAAGAGTGTTCAGGGGGCTTACTTCAGCTGCAAGGAAATCAAGGGGCCTGAGAGTAAAGGGCAAGGGCGCTGAAAAAGTCAGGCCTTCAATGTCCGCAAACAAGGCAAAGATGATAAGAAGATACGGGCAAAGGCGCGGATAAATTTTTATCTTATCACTTTTATTTTCTTAATCTTTTTAGGAGCAGGTGTTTTAGCTGCATTCATGCCGCCAATGTTCAGCTTTATTATTTTTGCCCTGCCAAAAAGCCAAAACACAATAAAAAGAAGTATCATGAATGCTATAATCCCTATCGCCACTAACAGCACTACAGAGCCTATCAGGAATCCCAGCGCTATGACGCCTGCAAACAAAAGTATTGAAAACACAGCAGACACAGCAGGTATTCTTCTCCAGAGCCTTGTCTTCAAAAGCAGGTAGAGAAAAAGCAGTGCAGATGCAACCAGCGCTATTTTCAGCATGTCCATAACTAATAATGATGTGGTTAATGGTTTATAAGAATTGCGACGAGCCCGTTGGCATTTAGCCAATAGCCGTTAGCCAATGGCGCCACCAGCTACAGGCTACGTGCTAATACCAGTTATAGTCAATTATCTTTTTGTCCCCGGGATGCCATAATGCGGTTTCTTTGCCTTTCGCCGCGGTATAATCGCCAAGAAGCTTTGACCTTTTGCCTGAATTCAAGGGCTTCCTCATTTTTCCGGTGTTTACGATAACCTGCGCCCTCATCTTGTTCCAGTATCCAACAGCAACTTCCGAAAATATCGGGAATGGCACAGCCCATGACGGCACTTTCATGTCTTCCGCAGTCTGGTCTTTAAACAGCCTATTGCGTGTGCAGAACTTGGCAACAGCATAATACGCCGCAACTATATGCTGGCAGAACAGCCTTTCCTGTAGATATCTGCCTGTTATCCACCATCTCGTGAAATCGCAGTCGCATACAGCCTCAATGCCTGTCCAGAGCTGTTTCTTTGAATCAACGTCATATAGTGGCACATTTGATAATTTTACCCTGTGCCTTTCAATTTTCCTTTCTTCAGAAGGAACATCAACATTAAACACAGCCCCAAAGTCTTTAATCACGCTCTGCCCACGGTATGGCCCAGCTACCTTAATGGGTGCATTCTGCACAGAATAGGCATAAAGCTTCATCCCTTCAATGCATGTGTCAAGCATTGTCCTCGTTACAGTCAGCCTGTCAAGCCTTGATCTTACCACTATGCTTCCGAACGGGACTTGCGCGTCATGCAAAGCCCTTGCTATAGCCTCTGCAGGCGGCGCCTCAGGATTAACGCCCGCTCTTGCCTCGTTACCATACTTCAAAAACTTCCTTGTATTATCAAACTGTTTTGGCAATATGGGAAAATCGATATAAAGCGCCTGATCCGGAGCAAGGGCGTTTATCCTGTCAACAAGCGAGTCATGGGCCCCGGGGCATATGACTTCCCTGCCTCCTGTTATTTCGGATATCCTTTTGTCCCTGAAAAATTCCTTTTTGGCCATACGCCTGTTGAAATCAGGGCTGTTTATAAGCATTTCTGAGCCCTGAGAAATATTCTGCAAACTTTTCCGCTATTGCTCTGTCATGCATTACAACCATGTTCTCGTCATTGTTTTCATTGCCGTTCTGCGTCGGGTTATAGCTTCCTGTGATTACTGTCTCATTGTCTATGATGAAAACCTTGTTGTGCATGACGCCATTCCCGTAAACCCAAACACCCGCCTTATTCTCAAGCTTCGGGTAAACAGACCACTTTGTGTTCTGCGACTTGTCAAAAAAGCCCTTTACAACAACGCCCTCTTTTGTTTTCCCCAGCAATTCATTCGCAATTTCATTATCAGTAAAGCTGTAAACCATGAAGTAAACGCTTTTTTCCGCAGTTCCTATCTCTTCAAGCAGATGGGTTTGGCAGTTGTCTTCGGGGCAGAAATACGCTTCTGCCCGGCTGCCGTTAAGCACAGCACTTGCAGAGCCTTTTTTTCCTGCGCCAAACTTTCCGCTGAAAAGCTCTTCGAACTCCTTTGAATACGCCTCAGCCAAAACTTTCGAGTGCAGCACAACAACATTATTCAGGTAACCGCCGCTTTTCTCATTCGGGTTGAAGCTGCCTGTGATTACAATTGAATCATCCAAGATACAGAACTTGTTGTGCATCAGCCCGCGGTTGTAAGGAGGCTTTGGTTTGCATTCAATGCCGTTAATGCATTTCCCATCAGAAACAATCCTCGACTCTGTCTCTTTCAGTGCATTTTCAATTCCAGCAGAGTTCAGGGTGTAAAGAGCGCAGTCTGCTTTTGACGCATTCCGGATGTAAGAGGCAATAATTCCAAAGCAGTCGTCTTCAGGGCAGAAATATGCCTCTGATGCCTTAGAAGACTCACCAGGGGCATTAAATGAACAGCCCAGCAAGAAGGGAGCCATAATAACCAGAATCCCTGCAATTAAGCATTGGTATTTTTTCATGCCATAATAATCATTCTTTCCTTTTTATGCGTTGCTGGAAAAAAACATCTGAATTTTCAAAGAGTTTGAAAGAGCATAAAAATCAAACACAAAAATCCGGAAGATTTACAACAAGAATGGAAAAACGCGTGTTTTTTGAAAGCAATTGTTAAAAGGAAAAAATACCCCGGCAGTTTATGCTCGGGGAAATCATTATATGCACGCTTGCGGGGGTAATGCTGGGATTGGTAGCGGCATTGCTGCCGGGCATACACTCAAACACGATATCTGCAATGATGGTGGCAATATCCCCCGCTCTCCTCCAATATTTCCAGCCAATTTCAATAGCAATCATAATCGTATCGATGGGCGTGTCGCAAAGCTTTCTTGAATGCATACCTTCAATCTTTCTTGGCGCTCCTGACGCGGATACTGTGCTTTCAATACTTCCGGGGCACAGGCTTTTGCTTGAGGGCAACGGCTGCGAAGCAGTCCTCCTGTCAGCGGCGGGCTGCTTTTTTGCATTGCTCTTTTCAATCGCATTTGCAGTGCCGACAATCTGGCTTTTCACAAAAGCTTATCCGCTGATTAATCCATACATCGGCTGGCTCATACTTATTGCAGTAATCTACCTTATTGCATCTGAAAGGAAGCTGTGGGCTTTGGCAATATTTGCCGCATCCGGGCTCCTGGGATATTTTGTGCTTGATATGCATACGCTGAAAGAGCCGCTTCTACCGCTTCTCTCGGGATTATTCGGGGTCAGCACTTTACTGCTAAGCATGGGGACGAATACAAAAATCCCAAAGCAGAATCCCCCAAAGCTAAATCTAGGCAAAAGCTCAATACCAGCTACGTTCCTTTCTTCAGCAACAGGGTGGCTTTGCGCATTTCTTCCCGGCCTGGGCCCTTCACAGGGGGCGATGATTACTTCCGGGCTTGGAAAAAATGAAGGCAAAAGCTTTCTTTACACGATGGGGGGCATAAGCTCTGCAAATTTTGTCGTAAGCCTCATCACGCTTTATGCAATCGGCAAGGCAAGAAACGGCGCCGTGGTTGCAATGTCAACGCTTGTTCCTGCAATAGGCGCAAATGAATTAATCCTGTTTCTCAGCATCTGCCTAATGGTAGGTGGAATATCAATAATGCTTGCAAGCCCCCTGTCAATTATGTTCTCAAGGGCCGTGGAAAAGGTAAACTATAAGCTGCTTTGCATGGCTGTAATAGGAATAATGCTTGTTGTGGTGATTGGGCTCAGCGGCGTTCTGGGGCTTCTTGTGCTGTTTGCCTCAACTTCAATGGGTGTTCTCGCGAATTTAATAGGAATAAGAAAAAGCAACATGATGGGATGCCTGCTGGTGCCTGTCATGCTGTATTTTTTGCTGTAAAAAGGGTATCGGTTCAATTCATTTCGATACAAATGTATAAATACTTGGTTATTAACCATAGTCCTGTGAGATATGGTTATTATATCGCAATGATCTTTATTGCATTAGTTATAGGGTCTTCTGCAGTTTTATTTATAGACAATTCCGATGTTATCAACGGAAAAGTTATAGGAATAAAGCCAGGCACGCTCCCATTATCCTTAAAAAATAGGTTAATACCAAAAACTACTGAAAGTTTCAGGACTTCAGGATATATTAATCGGTGTATCGATTCTGATAGGGGAGAAGATATATCAACAAGGGGCATTGTTACAAAGGGGGGCTTTGAATATCCGGATTTTTGCCAAACTGCCATTTCTGTAAATGAAAGCATATGCGTTGGCGAAAGAGTAGAAACACGGCTGATTAACTGCCCTATTGGCATGTGCTTTCATGGCAAATGCACGGATGTTCTTTGTGTCGATACAGATAATGGAAAAACAAATGAGACAGGACTTACGTACTGGACTAATACAGACAGGAATTCTATTTCTGTGAATCGTGATCGCTGTGTAAATAGTGATACCCTCAAGGAATATGGCTGCATGAATGGCAGGTTTACTGAAACTGATATTGCCTGTAATTGCGTGGGAACGATATGTACGGATGACTTCGATACAGATATATGGAATGAATTTCTCAGAAAATTGGATTCAGAGGCATATAGTGACGAGCTTAAGGCATTATATAGAGAGTATTATACCTCTTTAGATACAACTCCGGAACAGCTTTTCCAGCGCATGCAGGAGGATGGAATAGGGCAATATTTCTTTAATTTCCGCCCTGTTAACACATCTTTTTACAGCAGGTATAAGAATTCAGGAAGAGATACGCCACTTATAGTAAATATATTATTTTTATATCCCACAGAATCAGAATGGCAATATAACCCCCTCACTATTACAGCGCGTGCAGGAGGATTTTCATCTGCGGAAGCCTATCTCAATAATATACAGCAAAAGCTTTCGAATATACTTGGAAGAAACGTAAGGCTTAAGATAATTAATATGAATATTTCTTATTCATACTATTTTCTTTGTGAAGAATGTTCAGATATAATACTCGATGGAGAAGGAAGAACCACTATTGATGCAAGCAGGGGAACAGATTATAGGTTTTATAGTGATTTCCTGTATTATGGAGATAAGACTCCGAGAAATTACCAGATTATTGTGCTAATGTCTAACACAAAAAACAGCCCTGAGGGGGATATACGGCTACAGCCTAGTTTTGGCGGTACGGCTATGGGGTTTGATGAATATGGCTCTGTTATTTTCAATGGTGCCATTGGCTTAAGTTCAATCCTGATTCATGAATTCGGTCATGCAATGTCTTTGCCCCATCCGTTCTATGGAGCATATTTTAGTACAGGGGAAATACACCCTATTCTCCCTTCTCCAAGTGCTATGGAGTACCCCCTAAGTTGGGCAAGCCTGTGGCCTTGTTATTACGGCACACTTTATGATACTGATTACTATTCCCCCTTTGAAAGATTTATTCTGGAACCAAGTTATGGTTTTAGAAACAGCAGGGGGTATGCCGCGCAGTATATGGACATGATTGAATGCGAAGATTAAACCATAGGGCAGATCTGAGGCTGTATTTCCTGCTTTGACAAGCATAATTATTATAAACCGGCTAAGCCGCTTTTGGGTTATGCTTAGAGTTTCAATTGCCAAATGCAAATCATATGATAAAAGTGAAGTGCTTAATGCAGTCGAGAACGCGATTTCAGGCATTGGCTTTAAAATAAAGCCGGGCTCAAAAGTGCTTCTCAAGCCAAACGTGCTGATGGGCGCCGCGCCTGAGAAGGCAATAACAACGCACCCTTCTGTAATTGATGCGGTATGCACCATACTGGATAAAAAGAAATGCAAAATATGGATAGGCGAGAGCTGCGGGCTCGTGAAGAAAGGAGGTGTGCTTCAGGCATTTGAAGAAGCAGGCATTGCCAAAATAGCAAGAAAGCATGATGCAAGGCTTGTAAGCTTCAGCAAAGAGAAATTAAGGAAAGTGAGAAACGAACAGGCTGCCTTTGAAAAAGAGATGCATTTGCCTGAAATCCTGTTTAATGTTGACCTGATTATCAGCCTGCCGAAAATGAAAACACACACGCTTATGCTGTTTACAGGGGGCGTAAAAAACCTCTTTGGCTGCATCCCCGGAGGCAAAAAGCAGCAATACCATGCAATAACCGGGACTAAGGAGAAGTTCGCAAACCTTTTGCTTGACATCTGGCTGAATGTGAAGCCTGCGCTTACAATAATGGACGGTATTGAAGGCATGGACGGCAACGGCCCTGGAAACGGCAATATAGTGAAGCCGGGCATTATAATTGCTTCTGATAATGCAATAGCGATGGACATTGTTGCGGAACGGATGATAGGGTTTGAAGGCGAAGTCCCAACCAATGCAATTGCCTTGAAAAGAAAGCTGATAAATCCCGCGGATATAGAGGTTATCGGAGAAGAGCCGCGGCTTAATTTCGTAAAGCCTTCTGCAGCTGTTTCAAAGCTTCCGGCATGGCTTTCGGGATTTTTCCTCAAAAGGGTTGTTGCTTATCCCCATCCAAATCCGAAAAAATGCAAAAATTGCTGGAACTGCGTTAAAGTGTGCCCTGTAGGGGCAATGGAAAAAAGAAATGAAAAAGATGGGCCTTACTGTGGCAAGAACAAGTGCATAGCCTGCTACTGCTGCCAGGAGATGTGCCCTTACGACGCGATTGAGCTGAAGAGGAGCGTGCTGTTTTCCATTTCGATTAGCGCTTATTACAGGGTTTTAAATTTATTTGAAAAAATGAGAAAAGAATAACCTGCTATGGCAATGGTGCAAAATAGGATCACAAAAGAGCATATTGGTCGCAAAGTATCCATTGCTGTTTTAAAAGGCAAGAAATAAGCTTTTTCTGCCCCACTCTCACAAGGAGAGAAAGATATATATATATGAGAAGAGATTAACATATTCAGGTGAAACCCATATGAAAAAAACAATCCTATTCTGTTTAGCCGCGCTTTTAATGCTAACTGTTGCTGTTTCTGCCATTGATGCTGAAAATACACGCTATGCATGTGAAGACATAGGCGGGTTTTGCCAGAGAGGCAGTTGCCCTTCACCATATGTTAACGCGACTATTAATGGAGAATGCGGTGAATTGGTAACCGCGGACGGGCAAGTCTATAGGACCAGTGATTATAATATCTGCTGCAAGCTACCAACGGTTTCATCCCCTGATGCAAACGGCAATATCGTCTGCGGCGGGGGCAGCGACATGGAACGTACAGAATATAATCCAAGGGAATTAGAAGTGGTGTCACCATTACATATAACGAAAACCAGGTGCGAACAGCAAGGCAATGTATATTTATTCAGCGGTCTTTATCTATCCAGTGATATATATTTATCAGCTCAAGAGTCTTTACACACGGATATACCATATAATATTGAAAAGACGGCTGCCTGCCCGAATGGGGAATTTATAAGCGGGGGCGTGGTTTCAGGTGATATAACAGCTGATTCAGCCAGGCATATGCTGAGGATTGAAAATGGCCAGTTTGTATCACGGGACGGATGCAATACATTCGGGGAATACTACCACAACCAGCCTTCAGACTTTGTCATGGGCGGCGACACAATAGCTGTAAACTTTGCAGACGAAGATGCCCCCCGCGCCACTGTTTCAGGGCACGCATACATCTTATGGGGGGATGTTTTTTTCGGCTGTCCTGAAAAGGATTCCAATGGAAGGGCAGCTACCTGCTCATTGTCAGCTGAAATGCGTTACCTGAATAGTGAAGCAGATGGCGTTAATCAGGCAGGAAATGAAATGCTTTCATTAAATTATGTCAATGTTAATGGGAATGGATTTATCAGCGAAAGGCTGGGGTTAGAAACATTCAATAGCCGCGTACCGCCTGAGACTATTGACAAGCTGAAAGAGAAGGTGCCAGGGCTGGTTGTAATCCCATTGGGCAATATGAAAAATATAGTCTTAACCAAGTCTTTTGAACAGGGCAGCGCTTATCCTTATATAATAACTGCAAAAACAGCGGCAGACGGCTCAAGCACATTCAATTACTTAAAGATAAAATCAAGCAGCACAAAGCCCGTGAATATTGATGCAATAGGCAGCGGCAGGGAAAGGCGCGCGTTAACAGAAGAAATAGGAATATCCGCGTCGGATACTGGCGAAACCGCAACAATTGATATAACAGCAGACGCAGCGAGAGTTTCAGAAAAAAAGCAAACTGCTTTTGGTGTTGATGCAGGATGTGGCTCTGCCGCAGGCTCCAGTCGCGCTGCAATTAATGTATTTATCGGCGATAAGAAACTGGTAAAAGCCACTGTATGCAATCAAATAGCAATTATCCCGCCGCTTCCGGCAGGAGCAAGCGCTGCAATATCCCCTGCATATGATAACCATGCCGGGCAAATAAGCCTGAACAAGGAAACAAGGGAGATAACACTGAGAAGAGACGGAAATGACTATGGAGATTTAGAGTTGGGAATGCTGCCGGGATATGATAAGTATGTGCAAAGTAGTGCGTATCATAGTGATAATGACGCTGAAATTATCTGTGTGGGAACCCCCTCTGTAATAAGCGTTTCCAACAGGCTGGGCAATGCAAGGCTGGAACTAAGCGACGATACCGTTGCGATAAAGCCTGAAGGAAAGCTATTTGCACACTTAGGATTCGGATTTACAGCAGGCTTGTGCAATACAGAGACGACAAGAATAGAAACATTTGAATGCAATGCCGCCGGGGAATGCACGCTTGACGGCACAAGAGTTACCGGAATAATGGAAGGGCAGCAGATAGGCTCTGCTTTGCAATCGAGAAGGCAGGCAAATCCCCAAAGGAGGGCAGCAGGAGAAGGGCAGAAGGCGGCAGGGGAAATATTAGGATATGAATATGGCAGCTGTTCTTCCAACAATGACTGCCAAAGAGGATTGACGTGCTTCAACAGGCTATGCAGGGCGACTTGTTCTGAAAGGAATGGATTTTCAGCAGATGAAGGGTGCTTTATCAGCGTAGCCCTAAACAGCAAATGCGTAACGCAAAGCAGCGGACAAAGGCTCTGTGAAGTTGAATGTAATACAAACAGTGACTGCAGTGCCATGGACTCACCTTCCGTATGCACAAACGGAGAATGCCTTCCTGCAAGTGAACTTCCTCCTTTTTCCGAGGATGCAAAAGCGGCGGGAGAAGAGCAGAAAGGAATTTTTACAAGAGCGTGGGACGGGATAAAGGGTGTCTTTGGCGTTAGCGCAAAAACCGCACAAGAAACAAATGCGTGCGCAGCAGCCGGAGGAAGATGCAGGGACAGATGCTATTTTGACAGTGAAGATACCTCAACTTCAGGGGCTGCAAATGACGCTTGCTTCCTGACGCCGATAGCAGGGCAGCCCATTGAAACAAGGCGCTGCTGCATTCCGAAACAAGAAGAAGGGCAGAATGGATGCGAAATGATTGGCGGCACTTGCAAGGCAGAGTGCGACTACAGCTGGTGGAATGTGCTTATTAACAGGGGAGGCTCTGAAAGGCCGGTAAGCCGCGACCAAATCCCGGCAGCGTATTTATTCTGCAACAGGGGGGACTCCTGCTGCATGCCGCTCAGCGCATGCGTAGAAGCAGGCAGCGGGCATCTCTGCGAGGATTATTAAGCAGATTAAGGGAATATTCAGTTAAGAATAATAATATTCCCTCTTCCTTTTTTTATTGTGTAGAAAGTATGAAATACTTTATGTATTCGAAAATGCTTTGCATTTTCGGATATCCGAAACGCCTTGCGTTTCGAATACACTCAAGAAAGCTGAGAATTAGCGAAGCTTTCTTGTTTTTCTTATTATTCCCTTGTCTTCAAGTTCTGCAATCACCATACTTATTTTTACATAAATTTATATAAGGATCTATGCCAATCTAACTATATGAACATACCAAAAACCCTGCTTAAAACCAAATACAGAAAAGAAATGTGGGCGAATTCGCAAAGAATCATTAAGAAACTGGAAAAAGTCCTGCCGGTTTCATCTGTATACCTCCGCGGCAGTTTCACAACAAAGAAAGAAAGGCCTGCGGATGTTGACTTTATTGTTTTACTCCAGACTAAGGAAAGCAGGCAAAACTCCAAATGGTCAGTAGATTTTGTTGTTGCCCCTGAAAATAAATATGGGAATCTTGTCCTGAAAGATGCTGAACAATGGATGAAACAAAAATATGGCTCTAAAAAAACAGCAGTTATTAAATTGAAATAGTCAGTCGTCTCTGTGGGCTGCGAGCATGCTGGAAAATCCCACTGGATTTTCGGCACCCCGAAAATGCTCGGCATTTTCAAGGGAAGCGAGTATGCCCGCACTGTTGCTCAACCTGACTGCAGGTTGCGCTACATCCACCAGACTTCATAGACAAATATAAGTATCTCTATTGCTATAAGAATAATCACAACCCACTCAAGGATTTCCGCTTTCCTGTTGTTCAGGATGTCAAGCATCACCTCTGAATTGTTCTGTATGAACTCCAGCTTGTACTGGATGTGCTTAAACCTCTCTTCAAGCTCAAACACCCTTCTAAGCCTGTTAAACAGCCACTCCACTTCCTCGCTTTCCCATGCGGCAGCCGGCTCTTCAAGCAGGGCCATCTTGGACACAATTGTTTCAACTATTGTATTGTTTGTGCCTATTATCTTCAAAAGCTCCTTGCTGCCCCCCTTGAGCCTGCCGTGGTCCTTAAGCTGCCTGTTCAGCGCTGCAAAGCTGTTCACAATGCCGTCAACCTTGTTCTCGTAGTTTTCAAGCGCTACAGACTGCGCAAGCATCCTGGCGACAATCTCTATGGTTTCAACAGAAACGTTCTTCAGCTTTACCTGGCTGAACTCAACAGCATTTTTCATATGCTCAGCAACAGTGTACTCGTCCCACAGCTTGTCTTTCTCAATTTGTATCCCCAGGCCGCGCAGGTTTTTGATGGTGGCGCTGACCATTACATCCTCAACATCATAGAAAACAAGCACGCCGAAAGAATAAACGAATACATATTTCTTTGGCGCTATTTCAAAAACAGCCCTTTCCCTTTTTTCTGAAATAGCTTTATACTTTAAAACATCCTTAACCTTCGGGATAGGCAGCTCTGGTGCAACATACCCTGCTTTCAGCTTGTGCTCCGTCATAGCTATAACTTATGGCTCGAAAAGTATATAAGGGTTGCCTCTGTGGCTATGTTATGCCTGATAAAGTGCTATATGACAGGACGAACAGTATCAAAACATCGAGGCATATGTATTATAGGAGAGTTGCATTATTTGTTTTAAGAGATAAGGATGGAAGGGTTCTTCTTCAATATAAAGACAAAAACGCACCATTTTTGCCTGAGCATTGGGCATTTTTCGGCGGAGGCATTGACGAAAATGAAACCCCGGAAGAAGCAGCCAAAAGGGAAGCAAAAGAAGAGATAGGGATTGAGCTTGACAACATTAGATTTTTTAGAAGGTACGAATTCCAAGAAGAAAAGGGGCTATATGAAAAGTTTGTTTTTATTGCTCCATTAGAGCATTCGCCTGTATCTTTGAAAAAGCAACAGGAAGAAGGGCAGGATTTGGGGCTGTTTTCTTTTGAAGAATTAAAAAAGTTAAAGGTTTCAAATAATGACAGGGCTATTCTTAAAGATTTATTTAATAAATAACTGGAAGTTCTTCATCAGCTTTACAAAGTTATATTAAACGATAAAGCCCGATTAGCATAATCACTATGAATTCATTAATAAGCTATTTAAACCATAAATTTTAAGCAATATGCTTATGGTATACAAAGTAAAGGATATTTCTTTAAAAGACGCGGGGAAAAAGAAGATTCAATGGGCAGAAGACCACATGCCCGTCCTTAAGGCGCTTAAAGAGCAGAATGAAAAGCAAATGCCGCTCAAGGGATTAAAGATAGCAGGCGCAATACATGTCACAAAAGAAACAGCTGTTTTAATACGGACGTTAAAAGCATTGGGCGCGCAGATTGCATGGTCCGGCTGCAACCCGTTAAGCACCCAGGATGATGTTGC
>DUKS01000011.1:32683-37687 GCA_013329215.1 Nanobdellota archaeon
ACCACAACCGGAGTCCACCGCTTAAAGGCAATGGCAAAGGATGGCAAGCTGAAATACCCGATTATAGCTGTTAACAATGCAGAAACAAAATGGGACTTTGACAACATCTACGGCACAGGCCAGGGGACAGTTGACGGCATCTTAAGAAGCACTTCCGTATTATTGGCAGGAAAGAATTTCGTTGTTGCAGGCTACGGGCACTGCGGAAAAGGCGTTGCAATGAGAGCAAGAGGCATGGGCTCGCATGTAATTGTCACTGAAGTTGACCCGATACAGGCTTTGAAGGCAAGGATGGAAGGATTTGAAGTTATGCAGATGGATGATGCTGCAAAAGTTGGAGATGTGTTCGTTACTGCAACAGGCTGCAAGGAAGTGATTGTAGAAAAGCATTTTCCTTTGCTGAAAGAAGGGGCTGTGCTTTGCAATACAGGGCACTTTAATGTTGAAGTTGATGCAAAAGCGCTTGACGGGCTGGCAAAATCAAAGGAAGAGATACGCGCAAACTGCGTGAGATACACTTTGCCGAACGGAAAGCACGTATACCTGCTTGCAGAAGGCAGGCTTGTTAACCTGTCGGCTGCAGAAGGCCATCCGAGCGAAGTCATGGACTTAAGCTTTTCAAACCAGGTGCTGGCTTTGCTTGACATTGTCAAGAAGCACAAGCAGATGAAGCCTGACGTGTATGAGATTCCTGCAGAGCAGGACCAGAAGATCGCAACACTCAAGCTGCAATCAATGGGAATAGGGATAGATGAGCTTACTCCTGAGCAGAAGAAGTACCTTAATTCGTATGCAGAAGGGACGTAAAGGGAAAGCAATATAAACCCCAAGCCAATCACGCCATCTATGGCGCTTGAGAAGCATCTAAGGAAAGGCATTCTTGCTGCGGCTGCACTGGCATCAGTAACCGCCTTATACGCAGAAGAAGCGAAAGCATATGAGGATGACTGGTATGTAGCAGAACAACTCCAGGACACAAATGTTTACCCGGACGAGTACAGGCTTATAACATTAGCAAGCATCCTTGTATTGGACGGCCCTGTAAAGTGCGGGCTTGGGGCGCTGATAAATGATACTGACTTTGGAGAATGCATTGCGCCTGCGCTATTCGGCGGGCTCATAGACTACATGGGGCTTGAGATAGCACAGTACAATGGCACGCCGTTTGTCGGGGGAACAGGCAAACTTATACACGACTTTGGGGTTTCAATAGCTGACAATGCTGCAGCAGGCCTCCCGATGTTTGACCGGTTTCAGACCGACTTCGGCCCGTTTCTGTTCAGCGCAGAGCATTTGACAACAGAGCCTGAGTTCAATGTTTATTTCCAGATCGCGCCAGTTGTGGGGATAATAACAAACTTTGCCGAAGGAAACCGCTTTGAATTTCTGGATACGCTATCCAACCTCACGCCTGTATTTTCCTTTGAAAACGTCACAATGGAGCATATGTGGTCAAGGGTTGCAGGCTACACAATGGGCAATGTAATGACATACGGAAGGGGGGAAAATGTTGAAAGCTATGACAGCATCACTGTGCGCTCGCATGAGTTTGACCATGTGCTCATGTACAGCGGTTTCCGGTTCATAAACGACCTTCTTCCCGCATATCCGATGGAGAAGCTGCATCTGAGCTTCGGCCCTGACATGGGCTGGGTTGTTATGGCGCTTCCGCCTGCATTATGCAGAATGTTCACAGAAGACTGCTATGACGTGTATATGGCAACTCCGCTTGAATTCTTCGCATACACGATGCAGAACGACTAATCCTGCTTAAACAGCTTCTCTGCAATAGCCGCAAACGCAGGCCTCGTGATAAACACGCCGATTGAAATGCCGATGATTGTGACAACTGCAAATCCCCTTACAAGGCCGGCTCCCGCATTCCAGAGCGGGACCATCGCGGCAACGCCAGTCGCATAAGCTGCGAATATCATGAAGAAGGCCCTTTTCATCCTTGGCTTCCAGTTTGAGAACCTCTCGCTCTTGCCTTTCATAATCTCATCAATAATTATTATCTGCGAGTCAACTCCTGTCCCCACAGTAGCTATGATTCCTGCGATTGCAGCCATGTCAAGATTCCATTGTATGAGTGCGGCAAAGCCAAGTATTATTATTATTTCGCTTGCAACAGTAACTATCACCGGCCACAAAATCTTTAATGAGCGGTATCTTACAAATATCACAAGCACGACACCCGCAAGCGCGACAAGCACAACTATGAATGAGTTCTTTACAAATTCCTTGCCCATGACAGGCGAGATAGTATCCAGCTTTACTATTTCCAAATCAAAAGGCAGAGAGCCAGTAATAAGTATGGTCTGCAGCTTTTTCATGTTCTCTTCAGCAGCTGTAATCGCGTCATTCCTGTCCTGCGCAACGCCCGAGCCTGAAATGGCTATCTGTGTTGTTTCCGAGCCTTTTAAGTCGGCACCTATCTGCAGGCTGTCTACCATTTTGTCATCAAGGTAAAAGTCAAGGTGCTCGCTAAGCACTTCATGCCCGGACTCAGACGCCACAACATCCATCGTGCTTGTTATGGATGCGTGCCTTTTTGCAGCCTCCGGGCTTAAGTGTATTACAAACTCAAACTTGCAGTATTCCTGGCCGCCTGAAGGGTTGCAGCTTCTCACTCCTGAGCAGCTGCCGTCGTCCCTGCATACAAAAGTGATGTCCTTTTTCCCGCCTGAGAATACAGTCGCATTCCCTATCTTCGCTTCAAACTTGCCCTGCTTTGCAATAAGCTCCGAAACCTCTTCTTTTGAAACTCCTGCAATCTCAATGAGTATAAATGTCTCGCCTTTCCAGTCTGCAGCGCTCCTTATCCTCATGTCTGTCAGGCCGTAAACATTAAGCCTGTTGCCTAAAACGCTGATTAAGTCTGAAACATCCTTGTCAGAGACAGTCCCGTTTTCTGCTATTGGCTTAAGCAGGACTCTTGTGCCTCCCTCAAGGTCAAGCCCTTTCCTGATGTTGCTCTTTGCAGCCTGCCCTACATTTATCTTTGGCGCGCCTCTCGCAAGGAACGCAGACTCTCCCTTGTCTGTTTTTATCTTTATTACCTGCTTGGGAAGTATCCTGTCAAGCTCTTGCTCAAGAACAGTCTTATTATCAATGCCATTTCTGTTTACTGCAACCACAATATCATTCTTCTGCAGCATTGAAAATGAATCCGAGGAAAGCACCGTAAGGTTTTCGTCGAATGTAAACCCGAAAGCGTCAGTAATATTATAAGACACGATTGTGGTGCGGTTTCCCCTTTTAACTTCTACATCAAATTCCTGCTGCTGCCTTTCAAACGGCTCCATTGCATCCTTAAAGTCAGTGACAGACACAATCTCATGGTCGTTTACTGATTTTATTATCTGGCCTGTCGCAAGCCCCGCAAGCGCAGCATCACTGCCTGGCTCCACAGACTTTATCTGGATGCCTGTTGCAAACGGCGTAGGCTTTATCGCGATTACAGACAACAAGAGGAATATGATAAGTATCCATACCCTCAAAGGCAGCTTAAACTTGCCCATTATTGCTCACCAGCCTTTCTCTTTACCCACCATACGAGCACGCCTGTGTTAAGCAGGTAGGTTACTACCATGTCATAAATAAGCCCGAATATCAAAATCATGAATATCTCTTTTATCACATAGCTGTTTGAAATGAAATATCCTGCAATCAGGGCAACAAGCGTGGTTGCTGTCATTGTAAGCCCTGTCTTGACTCCGTCAAACATCCTGTCAATCAAATTGCCCTCTTCCTGCCTTTTCAGCGCCTTTGTCGTAATAAGGATGTCAGTGTCGATTGAATAGCCGATAAGCATGAGAAGTGCTGCTATGCCTGCTGTTGAAAGCCTGATGTTAAATAGGTCCATAAGCGCAAGCGGGAACATCATGTCGCAGAACGCGCAGAACACAACTGTAAAAGAAGGTATTACTGAGCGGAATGTTATAAGAACAACAACGCCCATGAATATATACGCAAACAATATGGCCATGAGCATCTGGCTGTAAAACGCCTCCCCAAGGCTGCTGCCCACCTGCTCAACAGAATAATTGTCCTTTGTAAACACAAACCCGGGGCGGTTCTCTGCAATCATCCCCTCAATTGCCTTCTTAAGCGGAGCCTCTTCAACATCAGACGCTTCAATCAGGAATCCGGTCTGCGCATCGCTGCCAAACTCGGTAAGCGTCCTTACAAGCATGTCAGAGCCGGGGAACATCACTGCAAGCCTTTCTTTCATGTCAGGCACTTTCACATCAGAAGAGATTGTAAGCGTAAGGCCACCTTTCAGGGTAACATCCCTGTCAACAATGTCTCCGGTTCTTACATAATGCGTGCCGACAACAATAAGGCATGCTACCAGAATAGCAATAGGGATGAAGAACAGCCATTTGTAATGCTTTGAATACCACTCTTTAACATTCATTCTGCAGAAAGTAAAAGGTTTTGATTTAAATACTTTGCCCAAAACCTGCTTTTACAAGGTAAATAAGCGCCCCGATGAATATCGCATATGCCAAAAGAAGAAGAAGCCCTTCAAGCATCCTTACAGCCCAATGCGCCCGTATGAATGCAAGCAACAGAAGCACCATTACAAGCATGGAAGGGAAGAAATAATAAAGTGAAATAGCGGAAACTGATAATGGGGTTATGGCCGCGCTTATGCCTATGACAAGCAGTATATTTGCTATGTTCGAGCCGAGAATGTTGCCGACAAGCAAATCCCCTTTCCCCATTCTTGCGGCTGATATCGTAACCAGCAGCTCTGGCAACGAGGTACCGACTGCAAGCATTGTTACCCCTACTATTGAATCGCGGACCCCAAGCCCGACCGCGATATTGTGCGCAGAAGGGACCAGGTATTTAGACGAAAAGTAAAGCGCAAAGCAGGATACAGCTATTATCATAAACTGTTTTATTGCAAACAGCCAATTGATACTTTTGCCTTTGTTTGAAATAGTTCTGTCCTCCTTGTATCCTCTGTAAGCTTTTTTTAGCCCATCAATGTCT
>DUKS01000045.1:0-27703 GCA_013329215.1 Nanobdellota archaeon
TTCCATTGCCGCATAATATTTGTGTTTGCATTTTATTTGCCTCCTACACTGCCAATCTTTATCCGGACAGGCGGCAGGTATGCCATCTCAATAATTTTGGGCCCGTATTTTTCTTTTAATTTGTCCAATACGATAGTTTCTTCTCCAGCAGTTACTGAAAGAGAATACCAGCGTGCCAAAAGCTGCCCGCCCCTATCAGTTGCGTTGTCAAATTGCCCATTATCAAACACTTTTGCATAAGTGTATCCATTAAGCATTTGTTCTATTTCAGATTTCCCAACTTCTGGTTTAAAAACAACCATAACCTGTCCTGCTACTTCATCATTTGTCATTCTATTTCTCCTCCGAATACCCCGTGTGCCGGGGGATTTTATCACTATGGGGTTAAAATACAGGTAATATATAAAGCTTTCGCATTTAGGGCGCAAAGTGACAAATCCTTCCAAACAAAGGGAGTTGGGAACGAAGTGACAAATAAGACAGAATAATTAAGCCCTTGGATACCTGACAGCCTTGCAACTACTCAAACTGTATCTTCAATCCGTGCTCTTTCTTCAATTTCAGCAGGGCTTCTGCATTTCCCATTGCATCATCAAGGGCATTATGCGTGTGCTTTGTTTCCCTTAAATGCTTGAAGTTTTTTGACATGTCTTTTACAAGCCCCTTGTACAATGAGCCTAAATTCTGCGAACTATGCCCGAAAGGGTTTTCATTAAGAAAATGCCAAAAATACCAGCATACAAACATCCAGTCAAAGCCGTTGTTGTCTGAAATGAATATAGGCCTTTCTTTAGAATTATCCTTTATCCAGCGTGAGAACCTTTCCATAACCTGCTTAGGCTCTTCAAACTCCATTACCTGCTTTCTTGTAAATCCCGGGTAGCTTAAGCTTTCAGGATTATAGAGACTTTTGATTAACCTATTAAAAATTGTCAAAAGTCTCTTAGAGAACTTTGGCATGCCATTATTTTGCATTTATAGGGACTGCTTATATTGCAACCAAGGGTTATTCAAAGTTCTCTATAATTATCTGAAATAGGATTTAGCTCTGCATAGAAAGTTTTCTTCAATCCTTCCTCGATTACAACAGCCCCTATTGAGAGCATTGAATAATCGCCAGGTATAGGGCCATCTGTTTCTACATCAATCATGATAAAGCTCATGCTTATTTGGAGATGATGCAGAAGTCATAAGCTTTCCGCACAATTTAGCCAAAGAAAGTATTTAAGCAAGAAAGCCCATCTCAAATCAAATGGATGTCTTTGCGCATGCATTGTGGACCGGCGCCTTGTTTAGGGCAATAAACATTAAGGCAAAGAAGAAAATAAGCGTATGGAAGGGACTTCTCTGGGGAATAGCGCCTGATGTCTTCTCATTCGGATTATTGACTGCCTGGATGCTATTGAGCCTCATATTCGGAGGAACAACCTTAGATTTTCAGCATTTCGAAGCAATGGAGCCCGCGCAAAGGGACACGATACCAATATTCCAGATTGTTTCATTCATGTACAACATCACGCACAGCATATTCATATTCGGCGCGGTTTTCATTATGCTCTGGTTCGTATTCAGGAAGCCGCTATGGGCAACGCTCGGCTGGCTAATCCATATTCTGATAGACATCCCCACCCACTCATACCAGTTCTACCCGACGCCGTTCCTATGGCCAATCTCCGGCTGGAAGTTTAACGGGATTTCATGGGGCCAGAGGTGGTTTATGATAGCGAACTATTCAGCAATCCTCATCACATATATTTGCCTGTACTTATGGAGCAAAAAGCAGGCAAAGAAACCGAAGCAGTAAGATTTTCGGGCAATATGCAGGATTTCCGGATTCTGCGAGCAAAATTATTTAAACACAGCAAACACACATACAAGCAAAATGGCATCAGAACTGCACCTGCACCTCGACGGCTCAATGAGAATAGGAACGCTTGTTGAGCTTGCCAGATTCGGGGGGATTTCCCTGCCTTCTTATGATGCAAAGGAATTGCTCAGCCAGATAAAGTTTAAGCAAGGCATGACACAAGAGGAGTGCCTGGCTGCATTCGCAACAACATTAAGCGTGATGCAGACGGAATATGCAATAAGCAGGATAGCATACGAAATATGCGAAGACAACTGGAACAGGGGGATTAATCATGTAGAGATAAGATACTGCCCATTCCTCCACCAGGGTAAGGGGCTGGGCATAGAAGCGATTGTGGGGGCTGTGCAGCGCGGCATTTCATTGGCTGAAAAAAACTGCGGCATAAGGGCATGCCAGATATTCGGCGCATTAAGGCATGATACAGCAGAACGGTCTGAAGAGCTTGCAGGGATTGCATCATACTACCATAAAGAAAAACCCGATTATAAGGTGGCGGGCTTTGACCTGTGCTGTGCAGAAGCAAACAACCCGCCATGGAAACACGATAAAGCGTTTATGATTGCGCAGGAAGCAGGCCTAAAAATAACAGTTCATGCGGGGGAAGTGCCCGGAAGCCTCGATTATCTCAGGTATGCAATATGCGCGATGAAAGCCGACAGGATAGGCCATGGAACATTATTAATAGAAGACGAAAGGCTGATTCAGACTGCAAAAAGGCTAGGCACAACAATAGAATGCTGCGTTACAAGCAATGTGCATACAGGCATAATAAAGGATTTAACAGAACACCCTGCAAAGCGGCTGTTTGATGCAGGCGTGAGAATTGCGTTCTGCGCAGATAATAGCCTATTGTCGCAGACGACAATGGAGAGAGAATTAAGAATTGCAATGCACGTTTTGGGATTTACAAAAGAGGATCTTGAAAAGTGCCTAAAATACTCAGATGAAGCGAGGTTCTTAAAGTGACAGACTTAATTGCATGCCTGTCCACAGGAAAAGGCACCTGGCTCGAAGTGTCAAAGCTGATGAAATCAGCTGATTGGTCTCACATCTATTTAATTGCGCCAAAATTCAGCATGGAAAAATTTACGCATGACAAAAAGTTTGAATTCGTGGAGATAAACCCCGACGGCGAAACAGAGGATATGAAAAAAGCGATTGTAGAACAGCTAAAGAATAAGCTGGACATAGACACTGCAATCAGCATCGCATCAGGAAGCGGAAAAGAGCATATGGCTGTAATCTCAGCTGCAATGTCATTGGGTGCAGGCATTAGGCTGGTTTCTTTGAAGAATAATTATATGGCTGAGATATGAAGCTCTACAAAGTTCTGAAAAACGGCGAAATAATGGAAAGCCCTGTCCCGGGGCAGTATGCAGGCTATAAAAGAGGGAAAATATTCGGGAGGCTGGGCTGCAAGTCAGGCATGAGGATGAAAAAAGAAAACAGGGTTTTCTTTCATACACTGGAAGATGCGGTAAGAGAAGGCTACCACCCGTGCATGAACTGCAGGCCGATAGACGAGAAAGACTTTGAAAATATAAAACACCTGGTGCCAGAGAAAACATTGGAAGAGTTTTACCATAGAAAATAAAGAATGAATCCCAAGCCGCCTCCTTCCTATCGCCTGCATTACCACAATTGTTAAAAACCCGACAACCATCTCAAACCCTATGGCAGACTTATTCAAGGACATTCTATCAGCAGAAGAATCGCTTTTCACAAACGAAATGGCCCTGGACTTTGACTACCTGCCGAAAGAGATACCGCACAGGGAAGGCCAGCAGCATTACATAGCCGAGTGCATACAGCTCCTTTTGGCAGGCAGGATGGGGAAAAATCTCCTGATTACAGGCGCGCCAGGCATAGGAAAAACAGCAGCAGTCAAATGGGTGATGCGGGAAATGGAAGAAAAAGGGCTTGATGAGCAGGCTATCCCTCTATATGTCAACTGCTGGAAAAAAGACACGCCGCATAAAATACTTCTTGACCTGTGCGACCAGCTGAAATACAAATGGGTCCAGAACAGGAACACAGATGAATTATTCAGGGAAGTAGCGAACATAATCAATAAAAAAGCGGCTGTAATCGTGCTGGATGAGGTTGACAAGCTGGAATCCGAGCAGATAATATACCAGCTTCTGGAGGACATTTTCAGGAAATGCATCATACTAATAACAAACGACAACGAGTGGATATCAGAAGTGGATGCAAGGCTCAGGTCAAGGCTGCTGCCTGAAACAATAGAGTTCAAAAAATATACTCCTGCTGAAACAGAGGATATATTAAAAAGAAGAATAAAAGCCGCTTTTGTGCACAACGTATGGGAGGAAGAAGCCGCGGATTTGATCTCTGAAAAAACACACGAGATAGGAGATATGAGGTATGGGCTGTTTTTGCTCAGGGAAACAGGCAATATTGCCGAAAAAAAAGCCTCAAGAAAAATAAAAAAAGAGCACGCAGAGGCGGCCGTTGCAAGGCTCGGCGACTTCTCAATAAGAAAATCCAGCGACCTTGATGAGGATGAAAAACATATAGTTGAAGCCGTAAAGGCAAATGCAGGCAAGACAAGCACAGAGATTTATGATGTTTACAAGCAGAAGTCAGGCAAGGCTTACAGGACATTCCATAGAAAGCTCAAATCGCTTGAAGAAGCAGGCCTGCTCGCAATAGAAGGCGATTTTACGCCTACAGGCGGAAGAGTTTCAAGGGTCAGGCTCAAAAAAGCATAGCACTTGCCACTTGCCAACTCCACGCGCGGCGCTTATAAGCCCTTTTTCTATAGTTATTGTTAAGGAGGCTGATACAATGATAAACAACTACGGTTATGGAGAAGCATTGGCATATAATGTTATTGCAGGCACGCTGCCTAAATGCCTGCAGATGGACACGATAGGTGCAATATTCAGCGAAAAGCTCAGGCACCTGCCTACTAAAAGCGGCTTTTTTATTGCGAATGGGAAAAGCGTAACTTCAACAACGGCAGGCCAAAATATGACAAAAACAAAGCCAAAAATGGTCTGGCATCTGAACAAAAAAAGGAAATATTTCACCTTGCCAAGGACTCTCGCAAAAAGGGCGCATCTTTTTCTTGTCTTTTAGATTTTTCTCCTTAAACCGCGCTTAAAACCTTTAAGCAAAACAGGGCCTTTTAAAAAGTTATACTATTGTATATACAATATATTGTTTATCCTATTATAGTAAATACTATATATTGCTAATCAAATGTATATTAAAGGCAATATATAGATACTGCAATATATATGACATACAATATAAGTATATATAAACATGAAACTGCAAATATAAAGCATGGAGCAGCCGAAACATCTGAAACTGAAAGGTTTTCTGGCGTTCAGGATGCTCCATGAACTACAAAAAAAGAGGCAATGCGGCGATGAACTGGCTATGGCTATAGGAGCAAGATTCGGCACGAAACTCACCCCCGGAACCATATATCCAGCCCTGAAATTTCTACGAAAGAAGGGGCTGGTTTCCTATAAAAGATTCGGCCGAAAGAAGACATATAGCCTAACAGAGCAGGGAAAGGATGAACTAAAGCTCCTCAAGAAGAGCTTTAGAAGAATTTTTTCCGGGTTCTTATAGCCGGCACCGCACCTCTTTTTTTATTTTTCAATAAAAACAGGCAGTTAGGGATATTTAAGAAAAAATTAAAGGTTTTAAGCAAGACGAAATCAATATAAAGCCAGCAGCCCTGATTATAAGCAAGGCCATCGCATGGAAAAAGAAAAGCCAGGCGGACTTGAGAATCTTCTGGAAACAGTGCCAAGGCAAAGCCATGGGAGTTTTCTTTCATTCCTAAAGCCGCTGCCTGATTATGCCATATCTGCTGTAGCAGGCATAGGCTTGGCTGTTGCATTATATGTTGGGGGTATGTCTGCTTATCATGCAGTAGATGAATTTCTTTCTGTAGATGAAAGCATGGTTGCAGCAGCAAAAGCAAGTGAAGAACCCTCCCCTTATAGTGGGTGTGAAGTCTATTGCATGATTCTGGGAATGTGTGCTATAGGCGCCGCTTCATTCGGGTATGCCATGGTGGCTTCTGTAAAGGGAGCAAATGAAAAGATAGAGGAAGAGCGGAAAAAGGAATAATCCTGAAAGTACGCGTATAATATACATTATATACGTGGTTTTGGCTCGTTTTAGTGATTATACGAAGGTTTATATATTCGAAACGCCCTAAATACGATATAAATGGCGTTTCGGATATCCCAAAATGTGCGCATTTTGGAATATAACAGAATGCCTTAAAATAACATAAGAGGGAGGTATTTTGGAGATTTCAGAAGCAAAAAAGAGGATTGAGACAGAGCTGAAGATTCAGGGCAAAAGCCAAAGAACTGCCCGTATGTACTGCTATTATAATGAAAGATTCCTGGAATTCATAAAAAAGGATGTAGAACAAATAACAACAGAGGATATCAAGTCATATCTCGCAGAGCTTATGTCAAAAGGCAACAACCCCGCATCAGTCGGCCTGGCAAAATCAGCACTTGCCTTCTTTTATGACGGGATGATGGAAAAAGGCATAATGGCAAAGATAAAGACCCCGAAAAGGCAAAGGCCTGTACCTGATGTCCTAACAAAGGAAGAAGTAAAAAAATTGATTGAAAATGCAGGCAGCTTAAGAAACAGGCTGCTGGTGGAGATAATGTACGCATCCGGCTTAAGGGTTTCAGAATGCGCCAGCCTGAAAGTGGAGGATCTAAACCTGGAAGAGAAAATGGGGCTTTTGAAGCGCGGAAAGGGGGGAAAAGACAGGTTTTTCATACTTTCGGAGCAGCTTGTCATTGACCTAAAAGAGTATCTGGCTGAAAAGGCAGAGGGGCCTTACCTGTTCCCAGGAGAGAAGGGGCCCATAACTGCAAGATCGGTCCAGGATGTAATGAAAAGGGCTGCAAAACGGTCCGGCATTAAAAAGCACGTTCACTGCCACGGCCTTAGACATGCCTTTGCAACACACCTGCTTGAATCAGGCACAGATATTAGGGTTATTCAGGAGCTTCTGGCACACTCTAACCTGCAGACAACCCAGTTTTACACACAAATCAGCAAACAGCAGCTGATGAAAGTAAAAAGTCCTATGGATATGCTATAAATATAAATACAAGTAACATAATACGATAAAAATGGCAAAAGACGTAATCCCAGTCAAGGACAGGCTGTCAAGGATGCAGCATGATAATTACAGGTCCCTGCCCAATAAGGGATACGAGAAGACAGTCGAGCAGGAAATAAATGAATTCAGGGATAAGGACCTTATAAAGCCAGTTGCGATAAATGGCACAAGCCTGGAACCAATACAATTCAGGGAAATAACAGCAGAGGATACTGCAAAAACAAATGAAGAAGACCCGCTTAGAAGGGAAGAAAAAGAGGCTATAACCGCAATTGAAATGAAGCTGTTCAAAATAGAGTCAATAAAAGCAGAGATGATGAAAAGCGGAAGATTCATGGAAAACATGTACGAGATAAAAAAGACAGAGAAAGAGCTCCTGCCCATGCTGTACGACGCGAAAGCAAGGGGTATAGAAATGCCTCCCGCAATAAAATTGAGGATAGCTAACGCAGCACCAAAGGCCGCAGTACTATTTTAGAATTTCTTAAAGGTTTCAATCACTTTTTAACCCTTACTTTTTCGACCTCTGCAATTGGCATCTTTCTCTTTAAGCAGGGGTTCATGTCTGTGGAAACGATATAGGCCTGCTTCCCTTTTCTTTTCCTCTTCACAAATCCCATCTCTTCAAGGGCAGAAACGAACTGCGAAAGCGTGGACCTCACAAGCCCGTATTCACGGTCAGGATAAAGCTCCTGGGCAAGATATTTAAGGCTTATCCACTGGCCTGGCATTTCTTTTTGCAGCGCGGCAAGCTTCCAGCACAGCTTTTGCTGGGTTTCCGTCAGGGATTCCCACAAAGCATCATCTTCCTGCTCAATGCTGGAAGCCACCTCTGCAGCCTCTTCTTGTTCCTCATTTTCCGCCAGCTTCCCCGATGATTTCCCTAAATTATAATCCATGTGATCCAGCCTTCTGAGAATCATGCTAATCTGCTTTGCATATTTTTCATCTGTTGCCTTGAAATAATGAAGAAGCTTTGAGACATGTTCCATGTCCTTTCTGAGGTTAGTGAAAGACTGCTGCACTGATTTTTCTAATGCTTCAACCCGGTCTATTCTTGCGCTCAAATCTCCCCTAAATGAAAATTTTGATTTTATGAATTCTAATACTGAAGGCATACGTGTAGTAAAGCATAGCTTATTATTAAAGGTTTCCATTGTTTAGAAATGGTTTAGTAACGTGTAAGAGACGTCTGCTAACGTGTTACTAAAGCGTTACCGACACGTTACCGACGCATTACTAACGCATGGACTGCGTATTTTTGACGAGGGAAAACATAATTTTTGAGATATTTTATGAAAAAATGAAAAAAATCCTGAAAATATAGAAAAAACAAGCAAAGGGAATAAATAAAAGAGAAAAGGGATGAAAAATGAGACTAAAGAGGACCGATTTTTAACGAACCGAAAGAGGCGCAAGACAAGATTAGGCATGAAATACAGAGACAGAAGCAGCATAGGCGAAAAAAGCAGCAAAATAAGAGAATAAAGACTCGTATAATCATAAAAGTGAGGGCTCAATACGCACTATAGAAAGCAGATATGCCATGCCTGGCTGGATTCTATATTTGAAATGAGAGTTTTGGCCTGGTTTTCGGCAAAATCTATGCAAGTATGCACAAAAATGAGAGTTCATTAAGCATGAATAAGATGCGCACAGGATGTGCATAATGCAGGATTAAACACTTAAGCACATAATAGCCAGGAAATAAAGCAGAACAGAGAGATTAAACGCAAAAAGGCAACCAGAAGAGGGCCTAAAATGCGGAATCAGGGACCTATTATGGAGAAAATGAGAGTTAACGCCTAAACAGAGTCTGTAAGCCTTCTTTGCTGAGGGAGTGATGTATCATAATATATCGAAACCAACTCGCCCTTAAGGCTCAATTCCCTGAATTCTTTCGGAATGTGCAGGAAAACAGCCTTATTATTATATTTTATTTTCTCGACGGGGATCTTCTTCCTCATCAGGCCGCTAATATACGTTCTGATGCATCCCTCGGAGAGATTAAGCCTTTTCGCGACGTCAGAATAGCTTGCATTCCCCTTCTCATCACCCATATCGTATATCGTCAGAAATGTTTTCAGTTCCTGTTTTGACAACGAAGAAAATCGTTCCATAAGCTCTTGGCGCGAGGCTGCTATTGCCTGCAGCGGCCTTTCCTGCTTAATCATCTTCGGCTTAATATCCTGAAGAGTTTCCCTTACCAAACGAGGATATTTCTCCTCGGGGGCATAATGCAGCTGCCCCTGCGGCATATCATTTGTTACAGCAGGCATCGACTCCGGCGGATCATCTGCTGTATCTATCTTTTGCCCTGAAACCTCCTGCTTGGCTCCTTGTTTCTGTTGAATGAATGAATATCTGTTGAATGAATGAATATTTGAATAAACCCCTTGATTTCCGATGGAAACATTAAAATCGTTAATTTTAGCCTCTATTTCATCTAATCTCTTGAAAAGTGTATCTAATTTTGCTAAAATAGAGGAAATACTCTCATTCTGGCTTAAATAATTAGATTTATTCAGCTCTATATCTGTTTTTAATGATAAAATAGCTTCTTTATGGCTTAAAACGTTAGTTCTCTCTTCTTTTATTCCAGATTCCAGAACTGTTATATGCTCTTTAACTTTAGAAAAAGAAGACTTAACAGCCTCTTCAAAACCCTCTTTTTTGGGTTCGCCAGCCCCGAATAATATTCTTTTTGCATTAAATCGCACAAATACACCCCCCTACAGCCATGTGCATAACTGCATAACCACTGATGAATATACGTTTAACCAAGATAATTGGAAGCGCCGCTTTTGTTTGCCAGTGTAGGCATCCTTATGTGCGGAGGCAGGCCCAGCTCCTGCGAAAGCAGAAGCGCTTTTATGTTGCATTTCACGAGCACTGCATTTAATACCTGCTCAAGCAACGCAGGCGCCACTTTTTTCGTTTTCTTCCATTCAGCCAATATGCTGTCAACCTCTTTCTCTTTTTCCATGAAAAGAAGGTGCCCTTTCAGCTCAACATTCGCCTGTTTAGGCGTGTAATCAAGCCCGAACACAAAATCAAACCTGACGCAGGCATTGCCCTTAACAGATGCATCTTCTTTGCTGACGTCCTTTATTGAAAGGTTTGAGTTTATCTTTAGCGGAGCCTCCAACGGCTTTAATTTCTCGACCAAAATCTTATCGAACTGTAATCCTGCTATTGGCATTTTATCACCAAGCGTTAAAAAAGATATGAGATATATAAAGCTTTCTACATTTTCTCAGGGGCAGAAATCCCAATCAAAAAAAGCCCGTTCTTAAGCGCAAGAGATGCAGATGAAACCAGCATAAGCCTTGCATCCCTAAGCTTAGGGTCCACGCAGTCAGAAAGGCACTGACATGAGTGATAAAACTCATTGAAAGCCTGGGAGATGTCCAGCAGGTGTTTTGCAACAACAGAAGGCCTGTAGTGGTCCGCTGCCTCTTTGACAGCGTCGGGGAACGAAGCAAGCGCCGATATCAGCCTCTTCTCAGAATCAGCTGTTAAAAGGCAGTAATCTGCCCTGGAAGGCATTTTCTTCGCCTTGCGCAGGATAGACCTCGCCCTTGCGTAAGTATACTGTATATAAGGGCCGGTTTCACCCTCAAAGTTCAAAGCCGAGTCCCAGTCAAATAAAACATTTTTTTCATTGGAAACCTTAAGTATCGCATATTTCACAGCCCCGTAAGCAACAATCTTTGCCGTCTTCAGGTCTGACGTGCCCCTCCTTTTCTTAATCTCCTCATTTGCTTTTTCAACAGCTTCTTTCATGAAATCCTCAAGCAGAATCACATTGCCCTGCCTTGTTGACATCTTGCCGTCTGACAAAAGCACGAAAGAGTAATGCACAGCCTCAGGGGCCCTGAAGCCAAGCAAAGCAAGTGCAGCATCAATCTGCTGGAAGTAAAGTTTCTGGTCTTCGCCCAAAACAACAATGTTCTTTCCTTTGGCTTTTGCCGCCTTGTCAATGGTGTAAGCAATATCCCTCAGGGGATACAATGAAGTCTTGTCCGCTCTTGTCAGAACAAGGAAAGGTGCCTTTGTCGGAAGGTTATATTCCTCCTGATTAAGCACAAGCCTGCCTGCCTCATCCTCTGAAAGCTTGCCTTTGGCCCTTAGCAATGCGAGAACCTCTTCGGTTCTCTTGTTCCACAGGTATTTTGATTCATAGTCAAAAGAGTCGTATTTTATGCCCAATTCACCCAGGATTTTCGCCTGGCCTTTTATGCACGTGCCAACAATCGCCTTGAATTTCTGTTTCACCGCCTTGTCTCCGGTTTCCAGCTTGTTCAAAAGCGCAAAAACCTTCTTCTCGAGTCCGGGATTTGCCTTTACCTTATTATTTACATCAACATAAAGCTGCAAAAGGCCGTCAAAAGAGACCTTCTTTTTTCCTGCTCCGTACACAAGCATTGCTATCTGCTTTCCAACGTCATTTACAAAATAATGCACTTCAGTCTTATAGCCCTGAAACCGTAAGATTCTGACAATGGAGTCTCCAATCAACGCGTTCCTTGCCCTTCCAACATGAGGGGAGGCATTTGGGTTAATGCTGGTATGCTCAACAAGTGCATTCTTTCCCCTGCCTTCCTGCGAAGAGCCGTACTTATCCTTTAGCGTCTGTATCCTGGAAAGCACATCCTCAAACAAGCACGATTTTTGTATGAAAAAATTAAGATAAGGCCCTTTTGCCTCTGCCTTTTCTATCCAGCTCTCCTTCATTTTTGCCTGAAGCTCAGCTGCAACAGCCTGCGGGGCTTTTTTTAGCTCTTTAGCTAGGGAAAAGCAGGGAAGAGCATAGTCACCCATGGCTGAATCAGGAGGCACTTCTATGAGCTGCAGAAAGTCCAGTCCAAGCCCTGTTGCTTTCTTCAAGGCCATTGCAATTTCCTCTTTGTAATCCATCTGATAAATTATGCAGGGGTTGTTTAAATCCTTTTGCCCAAACCTTCAAAATGATTCAAATACACAAAAACAGCATAAAATACCATGCTCAGGAAATTATGCGTTTAACCGCATAAATGGTAAGATTTAAATAGTTCGACGACGTGAAAGGCAGTATGACAAGGCTGTCTGAAAAGACTGAAAATCACCTCAAGGACGAAATAGTCTCTGCCCTGTATCATTCCAAAAGAAGCATGTTCTCCAACCAGATTGCAACTGAAATCTGCAGGGACAATGAGCTTGTGAAGCGGCTTTTGGCTGAGCTTGATAAAATGGGTGTTGTCGAAAGGCTGCTGAAAAACAAAAGG
Organism: Nanobdellota archaeon; assembly: GCA_013329215.1. Classification (GTDB taxonomy): domain Archaea; phylum Nanobdellota; class Nanobdellia; order SCGC-AAA011-G17; family GW2011-AR17; genus UBA9640; species UBA9640 sp9640u. Next base: position 12,278 of record DUKS01000045.1, read on the forward strand.
GGTGTTTCGTACAAGGAAAGAAACCGTTGGAGATTAAGGCCTGAAGTGGAAAAGGCGTTCAGGCAGAGCTCTTTTTGAAATGCTTATAGACAAACCAAGCAAGGAAAACCGCCAATAACCCGACCATAACATAATCAATCTGGCTTGAATAGATGTGCACAATCTCCCATCTTTCTTTCAGCTTCATCCCAACCCATGCAAGAAAGGTGTTCCATATCAGCGCACCGAAAAAAGTGTAAGCAATAAACCTTCCAACCCTCATATTTCCAATGCCTGCAGGTATTGAAATCAAATGCCTTACAACAGGGATAAACCTGCTTATGAAGATGGTCTTTTCACCATATCTCCTGAAGAAATTCTCTGTCCACTGCAAATGGCTTTCGTCTAATAATAAGTAATTGCCAAACCGCAGTATAAATCTTCTGCCGCCAAAGACGCCAAGCCAATATGATATTAAAGAGCCAAAGACGGAGCCCAAGGCCGCTACCAAAGCCACGGCCATTAATGAGAACTTGCCCTGCACAACAAGAAAGCCTGCAAAAGGCATCACTATCTCAGAGGGTATCGGCGCTATCATGCTCTCAAGAGCCATTAGTATGAAAAGGGCTGTGTAGCCGCCGTATCCCATGCCGCCCACTATAGCGCCGGCAATATACTCAAATATCATGTGTTCAATTGAACGAATAAAGGCTTAAAAAGGTTATGATACGGATAAAAAGGCCGAGCTTTGCTGCCTTCCTTTATTGCGATTATTATCATTGCCTCACAATCTCTTCAAGTATTCTTTCGCATTGTCTATGCACAGAGTTCACGTCTGTTGTATTCAGGATTGTATAATCTGCCATGGCTATCGGGCCCGCCTTTTCTATGTTCTCTATCTCTGCGTAGTCCCGGGTCCTTGCCTGCTCTGCTGTCGCCGGCCTGTTCCTCATTCTGGTATCTGCTGCGCTCAGTTTCCTCGAAGCAAGCCGTTCATACCTCATATTCGGCGGCGTGTAGACCGCGATTATAACCAACCTGCTGCCGTATTTTTCCTTCAGGGCCTTATATTCCGACCAGCTGTACAATCCGTCCCCGACAACATGGCCTTTCCCAAGCAGAGCCTCTATCTTGGGCATGTTTAGTATTGCATATGCGCCCATGCCATATTTATTCCGGACCTCCTCCCTTATCGGTCGCTCGTTCTCCTCTGTCGGAGCTAAACCCCTCTCCTTAACTATATCAAGCGTTATCTGACCAAACCTGAAGAACCCGAATCCCTTATCCACTAGCCAATCAGACACAACGGACTTGCCCGCCCCTGTCAGCCCGCACACGCATACGAGCTTATGTTCCATAGGACAAACAAAGATATCCCCTATTTATTAAGATTTATATTCACCGAAATGTATATCAGAAAAACATTCACTTCCTCCTGAACTTATTGAGAATAGATTTATTCCCTTTCCAGACAAGCGCTTCCCTCAGTACTTCCTCTATTGTCTCTACGGGTATTATCTTTACCTTTCCTTCGTTTTTCTTGTCAAGCAGCAGGTCTTGCATGTTTGCCCTTGGAATTATCACTCTTTTAATCCCCGCTTCTATCGCAGCCTCTGTTTTGGCAGTTACGCCGCCGACCGCGAGCACTTCGCCCCTGACTGAAAGCGAGCCTGTCATTGCAGTGTCCTGCCTGACTGGTATTTTTTTCAAGGCAGATATGATTGAAGTTGCAACTGCAATTGAAGCAGAATCACCCTCAACACCCTCGTGCGTTTGTATGAACTGCGTGAATATATCATACCTCTCCCTTAAATCTTCGCCAAAGTATTTCAGGATTATAGCAGAGACATTCTTTATTGCCTCTTTTGCAATATCACCAAGCTTGCCTGTGGCAATAAACTCCGTTTTCTTGCCCCCGGGTGTAACTTCGGATTCTATCGGCAGGACTATACCTGAATAAGAAGAATCCCCGCCAATCACAGCAAGCCCATTGACCTTGCCAATGAGCCCACCTTCAGTGACTATAACCTGATATTTCTTTTTCTGCTCAATATACCTGTCAGCTATCTGGTGCTCCAGTGTTCTTGCAATGGTCTTTGCTTTTTCAATGTGCTGCACATCAGTCAGCTTTGCCCCTTCTTCTTTTGCAACATCTCCGGCAGCTCTTACAATGCCCCCAAGCTCTCTCAGCCGGACAGTAAGTTTTCCTGCTGTTCCCGCAAGTTTCCTGGCTTCTTGCACAATCCTATCAACAGCCTGTTTTGTGAAATGAGGTATCTTCCCATCCTTAACAACTTCCTGCGCAACGAACACAGCAATCTTATCCTGGTTCTGCTCATTATCTTCCATTGTGTCTTTCAGGTACACTTCATAGCCATAACCTCTTATTCTGGACCTTAATGCAACATGCATATGCCTCACGGTGTCAAGGTTTCCTGCAGCAATCAGGGAAAAGTCAGCAGGCACTGGTTCGCTTCTTGTCATTGCGCCTGAAGAGCGCTCAGACTGCCCTGTGATAGGATATTTCTTTTCCTGCATTACAGTAAGTATTTCCTGCTGCGTATTCGGGGCAAGGGTGCCAATCTCATCTATAAACAATACTCCTCCGTTTGCCCTGTGAATCATTCCCGGAATCAGCCTCTGGTATGCAGGAGTGCCCAGGCCGCCTGACTGCAGAGGGTCATGCAATACATCCCCTAGCAGTGCGCCTGCGTGCGCGCCTGTCGCATCTATGAATGGTGCTTTTTTAGTGTCTGAATTGTCAATCAAGAGCTTAGGTACCTGCACTTCTGCCTTGCCGCCCATTCTCTTGTTTACATTGATAAATACAATAAATCCCACAATCATAATCATGCTCGTAATCATCGACGCTGCATAAATCGTAGGGTTATCAAAGGGAAATATTTTCTTTGAATAGAGATAATATGGCAAAAGAGAAGCAACTATCACAAATGCCAGCAGCAGGTAGTTCATGTTCTTCAAAGAGCCCATCGCGGTTATCTTTGCCTTGTTCACGAACTGCTTTCCCTGGCCCTTGGGCATTGTCCTTACCAAAGGCACGTTTTCATCAACAGGGTTGTTGAACGAAAGCACGTCAACAAGCTTCTCATTGGGCAAAAGCTCCGCCATCGCCTGCCCAAGCATTGATTTCCCAACCCCGGATTCGCCTATAAGCAGGACATTCCTTCTCTGCTGCGCCGCTTTCTTTATTATGTTAAGCGCCCCTTCCTGCCCAATAATCTGCTCAGAAGTGTTCTTTGATACCTTTATGTCCGCTGTTGTCTTGAATTTCAGTGCCATTGCGCCTCAAATATAACAATACTGCCTCCATCACTTAATACACAGATAAGTTTAAAAAGATTATCTAAGAAAAAAAAGGAAGAAGCTTACATTACTTCTTCTTCAGAAACAACTATGAAATCCCCTACAGCAACAACAGCACTGAACGGGATCATCCAGTTTCCGCGCTTGTCCTTTTCAAGATTCAGCGCATCAACGTAAGATGTCGGGTTTTTGAGCAGGATGTGCATAAGCTCCCCTGTTCTTGTCTCAAATGTTATGTTGCCAACTTCCCCAAACTTCTTTCCTGATTTTGTAACAACTGTCTTGCCAATCAGGTGCTTTGAATATTTTTTGTCGTCTTCTGGCATATTTTTCCCTCCGTTTTTAATCAATATGAATTAATAAGCTATGAGATTAAACTTCCTTATAAACCTTTCTGCGAGCATAAGAGCCGAAATACCACCGAAGGCATATCCCAAATCTTGATATTTGCGAGAATAAATATACAGTTACGCTTAAATAGTGCCATTCTTTTGTAAGGAATATGTTCGAAAACATCCCAAAAATAGAGAAACCTGAGTTTTACATAGACCTTGCCATAAGAACTGCAAAGAAAATTGCAAATAATAAAAAGATACATGAAAAGATAAAGGCAAGAAGAATAGTTGAATCAGAAAAATTAAAAGTATGCTGCTTCTCGGAATCAATAAAAGCCAACATAGCAAACATAGCTTCCGCCTTCCCTTCAATGGACCAGCTGCCTGTATTCTATAAAGAACTGCTTGACACCATTATAGGCGCGGACAAGCTAAAAATAGCTCTCTCAAGGATTAGCGGGCTCTGCGCAGCAATTGACAAGTTGGCCCAGAATTTTCAAAACAAAGTGAGAAACACAAACCAGGTTGATGATGTACTGGAGGCAAAGCGGGAGATGTACGGCAGGACCTCCTCAATATTAAAGAAAAACAAGGATGCTTTCGCGTTTATTGAAGAATCCAGAAAAGCGCTGAAGAGCTTTCCGTCAATAAAGACTAAAATACCAAGCGTCTGCATATGCGGCTTCCCAAACGTAGGCAAAAGCACGCTGCTAAGCAGGCTGACAGGCTCAAGACCGGAAATAGCGGCATACGCATTCACCACGAAACAGCTTATGATAGGAAACATAGGCAAAAGCCTGCAAATAATTGACACACCAGGCACTTTTAATGATAATATCAGAAAAATGAACTGGCTTGAAAGGCAGTCTTACCTTGCAATAAAACACCTAAGCAGCACTGTGGTTTATGTATTCGATGCTACAGAAACAAGCGGATTTCCCATGGAAATGCAGGAATCGCTGTTTATGCACCTTGTTAAAAAATTCAGGGCAAAGAAATTTATCATATACATGAGCAAAACAGACCTGGAAATCAAAAACAAAGCTGAATTCCTGAAAAAATACAGTACCTATGACCTGTTTGAAGACCCTGAAAAGTTGAAGGAATTTCTTCTGGAAAAATTATCAAAATAATATCATAAAAACAGCCCCACACACACCTTCTTTTCTTATGGAGACCCCAATCAAAGCCTAAAACATAAACTATAAACACCTCTGTTTCCAATGCACCATCCGGTTCTTATTTCCTATGCAAGACAAAAAAAGCCTTATATTATTATATTTTTTAAGAAATAAAATAAATAATACAGTACCTAAAGGCAAGAAGAAGCGAAAGAAGAAAAGATGTGTGAAGTATTCTTTTAGATTTTACAGGTTTTTGTTTAATTTACGTCGTCAAACTTTATTTTTAGTCTAAATGTTATTTATATGCTTTTCCGTTATATAATATATATATTACACTATATAATAATAATATAATAAAGTAAAGATAAATAAAACTTTAAAAAGAAAAAAATAATATCCTAAAATCCATCGATTTCACTTTTTTATCCATTAGAAATAGACCCCTTAGCATAAAAATAATGAAGATAAAGCATCCCCCAATCCCTAGAAATTAATCTCCAAAGGAAATAGGGGTCTCAGTATGTATATTGCATCATGAAAGTTGCATCACAATAATACTTAAAAAGGGCATATTATTATAAAAAGTACATGACAGAGAAACTTACTTCTTTTTTTGAGCAATACATGAAGAAAGAATCAATATTCAAAGAAAAAAATGTGCTGCAGTCCGGATATACTCCTGACGCTATGCCTCATAGGGATCTTGAGATTGAAAAAATAGCGGCAATACTTGCACCAGCCCTGAAACTTGACAAGCCATCCAATTTATTCATATATGGGACGACAGGAACAGGAAAAACAGTTGTTACAAAATATGTCACGGCAAAAATGATGGAATTGGCCGAGAAATCAAATATAACATTGAAAATTTACAGCATAAACTGCAAATTAAAAAAAGTCGCAGACACAGAATACAGGCTTATGGCTGACATAGCAAGGACGGTTTTTAACGAAGACATACCCGAAACAGGACTTTCTACAAATGAGGTTTACAAAATCTTTGTCAGGGCCCTTGACAAGCAAAAGATACTGCTTGTGATGGTTTTGGACGAAATAGACAGCCTAGTTGACAAGATAGGCGATGAAATACTTTACAACCTCACAAGGCTGAATTCAGAGCTTAAGAACAGCCAGCTTTCAATTGTTGGCATATCAAACAAGCTTGATTTCACAGACCACATGGATGCGAGAGTCAAGAGCTCGCTCTGCGAGGAGGAACTGCAGTTTTTCAAGTACAATGCGCTGCAGATTATAGATATTCTTTCAGAAAGGGCTAAAATAGCATTCAAGCAGGGCACAATCGCAGAAGGTGTGCTGAGCAAATGCGCTGCATATGCGGCGAATTATGGCGATGCGAGGCGCGCAATTGACCTGCTGAGGGTTGCAGCTGAAATCGCAGAAAGGAAAAATGAAACAATAATAACGACGGACCACCTTGATGAGGCTGACGACAAACTGAACACCGACAAATATTACGATGCTGTGAAAAACCTGCCTAAGCATTCACAAATGGCTCTGCTTTCCATATTTGACCTATGCTCCAAAAATGATGAAAAGCCGGTATTGAGCGGCAATGTATTTGATGCATACAAAACTTTTTGCTCTAATCTCAAATATAAGCCTCTAACGCAAAGAAGGTTTTCGGATTTGATAGGAGAGATGGAGATGCAGGGCATTATACACGCAAAGACAGTCAGCCACGGCAGGTATGGCCGGACGAGGCACTTTGGGCTTGGTATCCCTCATTCAACCGTTTCTAAGATAGAGAGGTTGCTTAGAGAGGGGCTGGGCTTATGAATGAACCCTCAGAACTTATTTCGGCGTTCATAGGAAAAAATATGTTTGTTACGCCGGGTTTTGCAGAAAAAGTCTGCAGGGAAAATGAAACAGGCACAATATTGTCTGCATTAGCCTCTGTGCAGCGCTGCGCAACGCCTGTTCTTCTTAATGAGGAATTGTTTAAAAGCATGTTTTCAGCGGCTTTAAGCGCAGGCAAAGCCTCTGCCTGCATACCTTGCGTTTCTATTGTTGAATCTTACAGCGAGCTTCCCCAAAAAAGGGAGGTGGCACATTTTGTCCGCCATTACAGGGCCAGGTATGAATCAATAAAGAATGTGCTGATGAACAGGCCGGACCTGCAGGGCTCTGTTTCAATCAAAAGGGCGCTTGAAAGGAAGACAATGGACAGGCTTTCCCTTATAGGCATGGTGCTTGACAAGTATGAAACAAAGAACGGGAATTTTTCCCTCCTTCTTGAAGATACTACAGGCACAATCAGGGCGGTCATCAAAAGCGACAAAAAGAATGCATTTACAACTGCCAAGGAAATCACAATGGATGAAGTAATAGGCGTTACAGGCTCATGCAATGGCAATGTAATTTTCGTTAATGACTTGATACTGCCTGACTTGCCCATAATGGAATTCAAGAAATGCCCGGAGGATGTTTCTGTTGCATTCATATCAGACATGCACGTCGGGTCCAAGATGTTCCTGAAAGATGAATTTGCTAAGTTTATCACGTGGATTAACGGCGATATTGGAAGCGAAGAGCAAAAGAGTGAGATTTTGAAGATTAAATACCTGTTCATCATAGGGGACCTTGTTGACGGCATTGGCATATATCCTGAGCAGGACAATGAGCTTGAAATAAAGGACATAATACAGCAATATGATGAATGTGCCAAATACCTGACCCAGATACGCAAGGATATTACGCTCATAATCTGCGGGGGCAATCACGATGCGCTCAGGTTATCAGAGCCGCAGCCGGTTCTGGATAAAAGGTATGCCCAGTCAATATACTCACTGCCAAATGCCATCTTTGTATCAAACCCCGCAACTGTAAACATACATGCAGGCAAAGGGTTCCCGGGGTTCAATGTACTTATGTACCACGGCTACAGCTTTGATTATTACATCGCAAATGTTGAGAGCATAAGGCTGAACGGTGGCTATGACAGGAGCGATTTGGTAATGAAGCACCTTTTGCAGAAACGGCACCTGAGCCCGACGCACAGCTCCACCCTCTACATACCCGATGAAAAAAGAGACCCACTTGTAATAAGCAAAGCGCCTGACTTTTTTATAACAGGACATATTCACAAGACCTCTGTGTGCAACTACAAGAGCACCACTATGATTTCAGGCTCATGCTGGCAGTCTAAGACGGCATTTCAGGAGAAAGTGGGGCACAATCCCGAGCCCGCTAGGGTCCCTATAGTGAATCTTAAAACAAGGGATATAAGGATAGTAAAGTTTGCGGCATAAAAAGGAGTGAAATGGAAGCAAGCAAGGCATATCAGGAATATCTGGATAAAATAGAAAATGAGGTAAACACAGCTTATGCCATTGCAAACGCTTCAAAGGCAAAGGGGTTTGATCCGGACCGCCGGGTGATGGTCCCGCTTGCAAAGAACATGGCTGAAAGGGTAGAGGGCCTTATTGCAACCGTTGCGCCGGAAATCATAGGAAAAGGCGTTGTTGCAAGAATTGCAGAGCTTGAGCAGCAATATGGCAGCCAGGACTGGCGTGTTGCATTTAAGATTGCAGAGGAAGTGGCATTTGAAAAATTCTGCAAATTCCCTGACAAAAAGAAAGCGATAGAGACAGGAATAAGAATGGGGTTCGCTTATGTCACTGTCGGCGTTGTCTCATCCCCCCTGGAAGGCTTTGCAGGGCTTGACTTCAAGAAGCGCAATGACAATGGCAAAGAATATTTCAGCCTCATGTATTCAGGCCCTGTAAGAAGCGCGGGGGGCACAGGGGCCGCTGTTTCTGTTCTGATTGCAGACTATGTAAGGAAAAAGCTCGGTTATGACCAGTATGATCCCGATGAAAAAGAAGTAAAGAGGGCGTGCATAGAGGTTGCTGATTATCACGAGCGTGTCACAAACCTCCAATACAGGCCTTCAAATGAGGAAGTTGAATTTATGGCAGCGCACCTGCCTGTGCAGATAGACGGTGACGGCACTGCCGAGATAGAGGTAAGCAATTATAAGGGCCTATCCAGGATAGAGTCGAACAGGATCAGGGGCGGGTTCTGCCTTGTAATGGCGGAATGCCTGTCTGCCAAAGCAAAAAAGCTGTGGAAGCAGCTTTCAAAGTGGGGCAAGGATTTTGACATGGACCAGTGGAATTTCCTTGCAGAATTCCTAGAGCTGCAGGACAGGATAAAGGCAAAAGGCGCTGTTAAAAAAGAATCAAAAGACCCGCTTCTGCCTGACTTCACATACCTGAAGGACCTTGCTGCAGGCAGGCCTATCATCTCTTATCCGCTGAGAAACGGCGGGCTGAGGATAAGGTACGGGCGTTCAAGGACAACTGGACTTTCATCTGATGCAATCTCGCCTGCTACAATGGGAGTCTTGGAAGGTTTCATTGGCATTGGAACCCAGCTTAAGACAGAAAGGCCGGGCAAGTCAACCACAATATCTGTATGCAGCCTTATAGAAGGGCCGATTGTGAAACTGAAAAACGGCAGTGTAAAAAGAATAGAGAGCTTTGAAGAATCAAAAAAATATGTAAAGGAAATAGCGGAAATTCTTTATCTGGGGGATGTGCTTATAAATTATGGGGATTTCCTGAACAGGGGGCACAAGCTTGTGCCCTGCGGTTTCAATGAAGAGTGGTGGGGGCTTTGCATTGAGAAGCAAATGAAGGAGAAATCGGTTGATTTTGCCAGGCTTTCTATTGAAACAGGAATGGAACCTGCCCTGCTTAATGCGATTGTTGGGAAGCCGATGGTTACGAAAGTAAGCTTTGGCGATGCATTAAAGATTTCAAAAGCGCTGGATGTGCCCCTGCATCCCAGATGGATATATTTCTGGAACACAATAACAAAAGAGCAGTTCGTGGCGCTTTACGAGGCCCTATCATCTGCTGCTGCCGAACCGGGGAGGGTCATACTATCTTCGCCTGCTGAAACTGTCAAGCGCGCGCTTGAGCTTATCGGAATAGAGCACACTGCTGTTTCAAAAGAGCACGTTGTTATTGAGCAGGATGATGCGCCTGCGTTATTGGAAAACCTCGGCCATTTCAGTAAAAAGCCAGAAGGGGAAAAGCCGCTTGATATGGTAAACAGCGTCTCCTCCGTGAAAATAAAAGACAGGCTGGGCACATTTATGGGGGCAAGGATGGGCAGGCCTGAAAAAGCAAAGATGAGAAAGCTGAAAAGCAGCCCTCACAGCCTTTTCCCTGTGGGAGAGGAGGGGGGAAGGCTGAGAAGCTTCCAGAGCGCGCTTGAAAAATGCAAGGTGACATCCCAGTTCCCTGTTAAATATTGCAGCAAGTGCGGAAAGAACGTTGTGTATTCTGTCTGTGAAGACTGCGGCGGCGAGCCGATAAAGAAGTTTTTCTGCCCCAAATGCAACAAGGAAACCGAGGATGAGCACTGCCCTGCACACGGCCCGTGCCTGCCTTACAAAAAGTACAGCCTTGATATAAACCATCTTTACACCGAGGCTGTACGAAAGCTGGGCCACGAGCCTCCCGAACTTGTAAAGGGGATAAGAGGCACATCAAACAAAGAGCATATACCGGAACATCTTTTGAAAGGCATACTCCGGGCAAAGCACAATGTTTTTGTCAACAAAGAAGGCACAATAAGGTATGATATGTCTGAAATGTCATGCACCCATTTCAAGCCTAATGAGGTTGGCGTTTCTGTTGAAAAGCTGAAGCAAATAGGATATTTGGCAGACTGTTATGGCAAGCCTCTTGAAAACAATGAGCAAATACTTGAGCTTAAGCCGCAGGATGTAATACTTCCTTCATGCGACGGGGCGCCGGATGAGGGAGCAGACATCGTTTTGTTCAGGATTGCCAATTTTATAGATGACCTCCTTGTGCACCTTTATGACCTAAAGCCATACTATAACCTTAAAATAAAGGAAGACCTTGTCGGGCAGCTATGTGTTGCCATGTCCCCGCACACGGCCGCGGGAATTGTGTGCCGGATAGTTGGCTTTTCAAAAACACAGGGATTCCTGGCCCATCCGCTTCTGCACTGCATCATGAGGCGTGACTGCGACGGGGATGAGGCTGCTGTCATGATGCTGCTTGACCACCTGCTTAATTTTTCAAAAAAGTTTTTGCCTGACACAAGGGGCGCGACACAGGATGCCCCACTGCTTATTACAACAAAGCTCATCCCCTCTGAAGTTGATGACATGATCTTTGACATGGATACTGCGTGGAAGTACCCCATTGAGCTGTATGAATATGGGGAGCAGTATAAAGCACCATACGAACTAAAAACTATAGAGGTGTTCAGGCAGAGGCTCGGCAAGGAAGGGCAGTATGAAGGCATGGGATTTACACACGATACCGCTGATTTTAATGAAGGCATAAGGTGCAGCACCTACAAGATTTTGCCTTCAATGAAAGAGAAGGTGGCAAAACAGATGGAGCTTGCAGAGCGCCTGCGCGCTGTTGATGCCGATGATGTTGCGCGGCTGGTGATCGAGAGGCACTTCATAAGGGATATCAAGGGCTGCCTTAGGAAATTCTCAACACAGCAGTTCAGGTGCGTTGGCTGCAATGAAAAGTTCAGAAGACCCCCATTGCAGGGCAAATGCATACATTGCGGGGGAAAGCTTATATTCACCGTATCTGAGGGATTTGTTACGAAATACATTGGGCCTGTGGATGACCTTGTTAGGAAATACAATATGCCTCCTTATCTTAAGCAGACAATAGAGCTTACAAGATGCAGGGTTGAGTCTGTTTTCGGCAGGGATGCAGAAAAGCAGGAAGGGCTTTGCAAGTGGTGCGCTTAAGGGATTCTGTTCTCTTCTTTTAAGGCATTTGCAATCTTTTTTGCGTGCATTTCTGCTGTCTCTTTTGTTTTTGCCTCTATCATAACCCGGGCAAGATTTTCTGTCCCAGAATAGCGGACCAGCACCCTGCCTTTGCCTTCAAGCTCTTTCTCTGCCTGCTTTATCAACACAGAAACATTTTCCATCTCTGAGAAATCTTTTTTGTCTTTTACAGGAACGTTTATAAGAATCTGCGGATACTTTTGCATGCCTTTTGCAAGCTCTGAAATGGGTTTCTGTTCTGATACAACTGCTTTCAAAAGCTGGAGCCCGCATATGATGCCATCCCCTGTTGTCGTATGTTCCATAAAAATAATATGCCCGGACTGCTCCCCGCCAAAATTATAGCCTTCTTTTCTCATTTCATCTATAACATACCGGTCCCCTACCTTTGCGCGTATCAGCTTAATGCCCTGCTTTGACAGGCTCTCCTCCAATCCTGCATTGCTCATGAGGGTTGCAACGACTGTACTGTGTTTCAGCTTGTTCTCCCGCTTTAAAAGTGTTGAACATACATACATTATTTCGTCTCCGTCAATTTCACTTCCGTTTTCATCTATCACAATTATCCTGTCTGCATCGCCATCAAGCGCAATACCCAAGTTTGCCTGATTTTTTAGGACTGCATCAGCCAGCCCTTCTGTATGCAGTGCTCCGCAGTTTTTGTTTATATTTTCACCATTAGGGGTGTTGTTAAGCACTATGACCTCTGCATTAAGCTCTTCAAAGACAGGCTTTGCAACAGCATAAGCTGCGCCGTTTGCGCAGTCTACCACTATTCTTATCCCTTTTAGGCTAACATTGGCTGTGCTTTTTGCAAAATCAATATAATCCCTTACAGCAGTTGCAATCCTGTATGCTTTCCCATATCTTTTTTCAGCAGGCAGGTGCGATGAAAACATAATGCCCTCTATTTTCTCCTCTTTTTCATCTTCCATCTTGAAGCCTGTGCCTGAGAATATCTTGATGCCATTATCCTCGGCAGGGTTGTGCGATGCTGAGATGACAATTCCTGCATCTGCATTAAGTTTTTTTGTGAGGTATGCTATTGCAGGCGTTGGAAGTACTCCAACAAAAAGAATATCCCCTCCTGCAGAGCATATGCCTGAAGCGATTGCATATTCAAATATATAGCCCGAAGCCCTTGTGTCCTTTCCTACAACAATCCTCGGCTTTTCAGCGCCTGATGCATATACAACTGCAGCCCCGAGCCTGAATGCAACATCACCAGTCATAGGATACTTGTTTGCCCTGCCCCTTATCCCGTCTGTGCCGAATAATCTCCTCATGTTAAACTTAGCCTTAGAATTTAGCTTTTAATAATTTGCGTAGCTTGATTCCTGTATTCCTTGTACCTGTCATAATCAAAAAGGTGCTGGCTGACTGACTTGCCGTTGCAAATGCACCATATTGCCTGCGCAATAAGATAAGATATGCCGAGCACAGTTATATTCGGGTATTTGTCTTTCTCAGGTATCAGTATGCTTTCTGTTGTCACAAGCTTGATCTTATTTTGCAGCAGCTTTTCCTTTGCCGTACCGCTAAGCACAGGGTGCGTGCAGAACGCAATGATTTCTCCGGCCCCGTTTTCTTTCAGGATTTTGGCAGACTCAACAATAGTACCCCCCCCGTCTATGAGGTCGTCTGTAAGAATGCATAGCGCACCCTTGAGAAGAGTTGTGTCTCCTATGATTCCTTTTGCTTCTGAAACCCCGGACCTGACCCTTCTCTTGTCTATTATCATAAGCGGCCGCTTAAAATAAGAGGCATAGTCTCCCCCTCTTTCAGCGCTCCCGTGGTCTGGTGCCACAAATACTATCTCTTTCATTCGCTCTTTTAGATTTGCTTCTATATATTCTGCAAAAATTACAAAGCTGTCCAGCCCCTCAAATGCTATATCATAGAACCCTTCTATCTGCTTGAAATGAGGGTCGAGGTTGATGACCCTGTTTGCCCCTGTTTCTTTCAGGATGTTTGCGAATACTTTTGCGGAGATTGCGCTCCTTGTTTTTTTGCCGTCCCTCTTCGGCCTCCGGTCCTGCCTTTGATAAGGCATGAACGGCAGGATATTTGTTACAGAACTGGCTTCCCCCCTTTTCAGCGCATCATTGAGAAGGAAAAGCTCGCTGTATGCTTCTGTCGGGCTGAACACCAGATTTGCTTTGTCCGGCGCAGCCATGCTCTTGTCCCATGCCCCTGTGCAGACATTGAATGACTTCAGCAGGAACACATCCTTCCCCCTTACGTTTGACGCAATGTCCAGGTCTATTTCCCTGTTCGCAAACCGGTTTATGTAAATCCCTTTTAGGCTGAATGGCTCTATCCCGCCATGGATGTCCCTTTTTGAAAGTTCATTGTGTATTTCCTGCGCCAGACTAATGCTGCCGTAATCAGCAAGAATTATCACCTTTTTGAACTCATCGCCCATGAGAGTTAATGGTGCAGAATTAGTATAAATAGTTTATGTGCGGCCTTTTCAGGGAAGCATTTCTTTTATCTTCTCAATGTATTCCGCAATCTTGTGCCCGTTCTCTGTAAGGGCGATTGTTTTTATTCTTCCGTTCTTTTCAAAGTTCACAAGCCTTGCTTTTTCCATTTCCTGTAATATTTTGACTGCATGTGAGTATGTGCAGTCTACCTCTTTTGCAAGTACGCTGCCGTACTTATTCTTGCTCTGTTTCCTGAGCTCCACGAGCATGTTCGCAGGCTTAGAGCGGAAGAACACGTCAAACATTTCCTTGCTGTTTTTTGCCATTCCTTTTCCCCCGGTGTGATATGTATACTCTAATATATATAATCAATCACCCATATTTAAACCTTTGCTCAACAAACTCAGCCTCACTCGGAACTGCAATATAAAACGCAAGAAAATATTTAAAGATTCGTGTGTAGTCACTGGCTGTGGACAGCAGAAACTTAGTTTCCGGCGCAATTTGCCCTTCTTTTTCTTAGCATCCCGCTTTCGGAACCTTTTTTAAGGATTTTCACTATATATTCCTCATGGCTGCGGAGAAAGATCTTCAAAAAAAGGTGATAGAAGAATTTTCAGGCATGGCTGCTGTTAAGAAATATACCAAAGAGGCCCTGAGCGGCTTATGGGAAAGCGAGGAAAAACTGATTAAGCGTTATTTCAAAAAAGGCAGCTCGGTGATTGATATCGGCTGCGGGACCGGCAGGACTACAATACCGCTTTTCAGGATGGGATACAAGGTAACCGGGCTTGATATCACGCCAAAATTTATTGAAATAGCAAAAAGGATTGCAGGTTCCAAGCGCCTTAAAATAAAGTATGTTGCCGGCGATGCCGCGGCTTTGAAATTTAAAGAGGGCTCTTTTGAAAATGCAATGTTCTCTTTTAATGGCTGGACGCAAATACCCATGGAAAATATCAGGCTCAAGGCGCTGGCAGAGATATACAGGGTATTGAAGCCAAGGGGCTGTTTTATATTTACAACGCATATACGGTCTTGGAAGGGCTTTACAAAGCTATGGCTTAAGCAGTTTGCAAAAATTTACATTCTGAAGCCCGTTGGATTCCATATAGAGGAAATTGACTTTGGGGATGTTTTCTTTAGCAGGGACCCAACCGCTGAATATTCATCCAAGCAGTTTATACATATACCGAATGTCAGCCATATAAGGCGGCTTTTGGAGAAAACGGGGTTTTCTGTTGTTCTTATGGCCAAAAGGAGCGAGATCGCGCCAGGGGATAGCACTCTTGCCAGCGGGAACTGCATGTTTTATGTTTGCATTAAGCCGGAGTAAGTATAGAGAACTTTGAATAACCTCTGTTTGCAATATAAGCACTGCCTATAAATGCAAAATAATGCAATAACAAAGTGCTCTA
>DUKS01000045.1:27848-34262 GCA_013329215.1 Nanobdellota archaeon
CTCTATATTATTTCTTATGCAGAAGCCCGAAGATTACATTAAACGCCCTTTGAATCTCTTTTTCCTCCACAATTATGATATGCTCATTATGGCATATCATGGAATCGATAATGCTTATGTTATTTGCTGCCATCTCGTTTGAAAGAAGCGCAAAAACCCCCGGCACCCTTGTTACATCCCTTGTGTATGCTATGCTCAGTTCGCCTATCCTCTTTTCTATGCTTACTATTTCTTTCTGGCTGAAAATGCCTTTTACTGCTTCCAGGGTGCTCTCGTCTATGATTATCTTTATGTACTTGCTTACCTCAAATATTCTCAGTATATCCCCGCTCTGGAAATCTATTGAAGTGTAAAGCTCTGCGAGCTTCTTTCTTGTCGTCTCGTTCTTTTTCAGCAATACGGAAGCGAGCTTTGTTTTTGTTGAGAGCTTTGCTTCCTTGAGCGCGTTATACTTTTCTATGATGTTTTCCTTTCCTTCTATCTCCCCGCTGTACCTGCGTATTGAGCTGATTACTGCATTTAACGAGCCTGTAAGCTTCAGCTCGCTTATAATCTTCTTCGCCAATGCCCTTACATTTATTATGCCTTCGAGCAGGTTTTTCTTTATAGTCAACTGATTGTCGAGATATCTCCAGACTTCCTTGTTAATATTTTTCATAATCAGTTAAAATATTTCAAAGTTTATATATTTTTCTTATTTTTGTCACAAGCTATATATTGGATATTCTAATGGTTTCTATCACAAGCCGCGCGGGCTTAAAGCGCGGGAGACGAGAAGATGGCAATATGCAGCTATCCTGTAGAACTAACCACTATCTGTGATAAGATGGATGACATCGATAGGGCAATGCTGCGTTACAGGCGCGGCGGAGAGGCTATAGGGCAGCTTGAAGGCTTGCTTGAGCAGTATAAAGAAATTGCTGCAAGAGAGCCAGAATATCTGGTATGCGCAAAGCTGGGGCTTAATTTACTTTTCAATCTTGGCTGCGCATATGAGCAGGGCGGCAAGCTGGAGAAGGCGGTTGAAATACACGAGGAGCTATTAAGGCTAAACCCTACTGACCATCAGGCAATGTATAATGCAGGAACCAATCTGGTAAAGCTGTTTACTGCGTTTCAAAACCGAGTTTGCGGTGCACAATATAGACAAGACCTGCTTGATAGAGCAATAATCCTTTTGAGGAAGGCGGTAGAGCTTAACCCGGAAAACCCCAATTACATGCAGAATCTTGAAGAGGCTTTTGGAATCAAAATGAGGCTGCAGGCCTATGCAGACATACGCGGCGATGGGAATAGGCGGAGAGGGCCAATCTGTTAGGCAAAAGCATTAAATAGGAGATGAATATAGATGGAAGATATGCTTGACATACAGATATTTAGGGAAAATCCTGAGATTGTGCGGAAGAACCTTGAAAAACGAAAGGATTTGGAGAGACTGGAGCAGGTTGATGAAATAATAAAGCTGGATTCTGAATGGAGAAAGAGAAAAGCTAACTTGGATTCTTTAAGAGCTGAAAGAAACAAGGTAAGCCTGGAGATAAACCAGCTGAAGAAGGCGGGAAAAGACGCTTCAAAGCAGATAAAGAAGGCTGCAGATCTCCCAAAGCAGATTGCTGAAGAGGAAAAGTGGGTTTCTGAGACTGAAGAAAAACTGAAAGGGTATCTGATGAGGATGCCGAACATACTGCACGAATCAGTGCCTTACGGCAAGGATGATTCTGAAAATGTGGAGGCCAGGAAGTGGGGCAAACTCCCTAAGTTTGATTTTGAGCTTAAGACACACGTCGAGATTGCTGAGAATCTCGGGGCTGACTTTGACAGAGCAACAAAACTCTCGGGAAGCGGATTCTTTGTGCTGACAGGGGAACTTGCTCTTCTTGAGCAGGCAATTGCAAGGTTCGCCATTGATTTGATGATTAAAAAAGGGTACAGGCTGTTCCTGCCTCCTTTGATGATTAAAAGAAAGCCTTACGAGGGGGTAACTGACCTTGGCGATTTTGAAAAAGTCATGTACAAAGTTGAAAACGAGGATGAGTACCTTATTGCCACATCAGAGCACCCGATGGCTGCTTTTTTCATGAATGAAACAATTGATGAGAAAGATTTGCCTGTAAAGTTCGTGGGATACAGCCAGTGCTTCAGGAAAGAGATAGGCGCGCACGGCATTGACACAAAAGGGCTGTTCCGGGTTCACCAATTCAACAAGGTTGAGCAGTTTGTGTTCTGCAGGCCTGAAGACAGCTGGAAAATACATGAAGAGCTTATTGCAAATGCAGAAGATGTTTTTAAAGGGCTTGAATTGCCTTATCATGTTGTTAACATCTGCACAGGCGATATTGGCACTGTAGCTGCAAAGAAGTACGACATTGAGGCATGGATGCCAAGGCAGAACAAGTACGGCGAGGTTGTGAGCTGCTCGAACTGCACCGACTATCAGGCAAGAAGGCTGAATATCAAGTGCGGCAAGGAAGGCGGCGAAAAAAGGATTTTGCACACGCTGAATTCAACAGCGGTTGCGACTTCAAGGGCTCTTGTTGCTGTGCTGGAGAATTATCAGAACAAGGACGGGTCGGTTACAGTTCCGAAGGTGCTGGTGCCTTACATGTACGGCGTTAAGGTTTTGGGTAAGAAATAGTTATCACTTCTGAGAAGAAAACCATAAGGTTTAAATAGGGGATTTGGGACTAAAATACAAACTTTTAGGGAAAATAAACATGAAAATACTTGCAATAGGCGACTTTCACGGCGACACGCAGCTGGCGAAAAAGGCTGCTGAAAGGGCTGATGAGGAAAAGGTTGATTTGGTTGTAATCTGCGGGGACATAACGCAGGACGGCGTTACAACAGACCATCTGGTCGGGGCTTTTAAGCAGAGGGTTTTATTGGTTCCGGGAAACCATGAAGGCAATGATATTGCTGATTTCCTGGCTGAAGCGTATAAGGGAAAGAACCTGCACGGCTATGCCTACAGGGTTGACAATCTCGGGTTTTTCGGCTGCGGCTCTGCCAATGTGGGGCAGTTCGGGCTTACTGAGCAGGAAATATTTGACACTTTGAGGAAAGGGGCGAAATACACAAAAGATTGCAGGAAAAAAATTATGGTTACGCATGTCCATCCCAGGGGCACACTGATGGCCAAATTCTCCAACATGGTACCGGGAAGCGATGGCGTGAAAAAAGCAGTTGAAGAGTTTCAGCCTGACATTCTCTTTTGCAGCCACGTGCACGAGGCAGAAGGCATAGAAGAGAAGATAGGCAATACACGGGTTATTAATGTGGGCAGAAAGGGAAAGATAGTGGAATTATAGAATAGGATACATTTTAAATACTTAAACTGCGTCTTAATGCCAAAGGCAACAACATGATTGGATACATACTTATCTTAATTGCGCTGATATTACTTTCTGCATTTTTCTCTGCATCTGAAATAGCAATATTCTCGACAAGTTCTGCGAAGGTGAAGGCACTGCTTGAAAAGGGCGTCCGCGGCTCAAGGAAGCTTGATTACCTGAAAAACAACCCCAAAAAGACACTGTCCACAATACTTATAGGAAATAATATAGTCAACGTAGCTGCTTCTTCAATAGCGACAATGCTTGCAATAAGGACGTTTGGAGACATGGGCACAGGGCTTGCGACAGGCGCGATGGTTCTTTTGATACTTATTTTTGGAGAAGTTTCGCCAAAGGCGTATGCAACGCATCATAACGAGTCGGTTTCTTTATTTGCAGCCCCCATACTCTTGTTTTTAATGAAGGCACTGTACCCGCTTGTAATCATATTTGAATTCACAGCGAGAAAGCTTTCTGGAACTGAATCCGGAATGAAGCCCCAGGCAGTCACGGAAGAGGAATTAAAGGCAACTCTTGAAATGAGCGCTGCTTCAGGCAATGTGAAGAAGGAAGAAAAAGAGATGATAGAATCAGTTCTCAGGTTTAATGACATAACCGTGCGCGAAGTAATGACACACAGGAGCGAAATGGTGTGCATTGACGAGGCAATGAAAATAAAAGATGCTGCAGAAATTATGGAAAAAGAGGGATTTTCAAGGTATCCTGTTTACAAAACATCAAAGGAGAATATCGTCGGCGCTGTTCACATAAAGGATGTGTTTTTTGCAATCACGAAAGGCAGCGGCAGCAAGCCGATGAAAAGTGTCATGGCCCAAATCGAGTTTGTCCCGCAGCATATGCTGCTTAACCAGCTTTTCAAGGAGTTCCAGGACAAGCAGATGCATATGGCAATTGTTGTAAATGACCACGGTGAGGTTATCGGGCTTGTTACGCTTGAGGATTTGCTTGAAGAGCTTGTTGGCGAGATTATAGACGAAACAGACGTTAAGCAGCATTTGATTAAGAGGCTGGACAAGCAGGCTGTTTTGGCCCACGGCGCCACAGAACTGAGGATGCTGAACCGGTTCTTCCACACCACCTTGCCCGGCTCCCAGAACGACGCCCTGAGCAAGATTATTCTGAAGAACATCAAGAAGTTCCCAAAGCAGGATGATGTGATTACCATAAACCAGAATGAGCTTACGATTGTTGAGGCAACGCCCAAGAAGATTATCAAGGTTAAGATTAAGAAGCTGTATGAGTAATTCTTAGATTAAAATTTGCACAAAAGCCGCCTAAACTTTGCCTAATTTTATTATATTTCTTTTGCGATAGCAAAAATCTTAAGATTTATATACTCTTATCTTCTTTCTATTAGTATGAAAAAGAGTGTGATATTATTAATTTGCATTTTCTTATTATTAATTAACATAGTTTATGCAGGTTCTAAAATTTCAATTGATTTAAATCATCAAGTTATAAAAACAGAACAAGGTTCTGCTTCATCGCAAGACGGGTCTGCAAATATCAAAGAGACATATGATACAAAGGTTGTAGCTTCCGGAACTTTATCCAGGGATCCTGAAGTAACAACTGATTTTTATTATAATTTCATTGACGGAGATTCAGATTGGTCTTACAAATATAAAAAAGATTATACTATTTCAGGTTCAGGCATTACATCAAATCAAGTAGCTACAAATGATGGTTCCGGCACTCTTAATTTAGAATATGTTCCGGGATTATCAGAAAGTTATTTTTCAATTGATTCCGATACCGGTGATTTTACTTTGTCTATTATAGGATGTCTTCCTTCTGATGATTCAGGCAATCCCGTTAGTGATTATTCTAATGCTATTAAAACTTTAAAATGGATTTCTACAACAATAGCCACTGGTTTTGGGGGTTATACTGACAATGAAGACAGAGCTGAAGTTATTGGTTATTCTACTTCCAGTTCTGGTAATTGTCCTGTTTATATTAAGGGAAATGTTTTTACCGATACTAAAGAAGTAAACGGTGATTTATGGGTTGTTCAAGCTAAAAAAACTGATACTGAAAACGAGCCGGTGCCATTTACTCTTTTGGGCATGTCCCAAGGTTCCGGTTCAATTGCAACTACAATAACTTATGATTTAACTATTACAATGCCCAGAATTTCTGATGATCCTGAATTTAACCTTGATCCTTTGGATATTTCATCAGATTCAGATTTGGATAAATTGGATATTTCCGATGGTGATTCTAATGTAAATAACAATGAGAATCCGGATAATGCCAACTCACCGGATAATTCTAATCCTCCTGATGACAATGGTTTCAATATTGATCCTTTGGATATCACCAGGCCTTCAGACTTAGATAAATTAGATATAACATCCGATGGCAATCCTTCCGAGGATACAACTGTAGACATAGATTTTACTGAAAATGTTAATCCCAAAACAACAGGACCTGAAGCTATCCCGCTCACTTTAGTTCCTCAATTAGTTCCATTAGCAACCGGAAAAGCTACAACTGATTTAGATAATGCTAAACCAAATTCCATTAATATTAAATTTAATTCTAAAGTAAATTCTTTAATCATCCAGGGATATTATGTTGATGGAAACAATCTTAAGAAATTGAATATTGCCACAGCAAAAAGTTCAGATAAGGAATTATCTCATTCAAAAGAAAAGGTGCAGATAACTAAAGAATCCAAGGATTCCATTCAAAACATATTCAATGAAGTTAAGAAAAATAATGGCAAAATAATTTATTTATATAATATTAAACCCGATTTGCAAAATTCAGAGGCTATTATTCAGTTTAAATTGCCTTCTAGTGAATTAGATTCGAATGTTGAGATTATTAAGATAGAAGACGATGGCTCAAAAGAAAAGATTCCATTCTCACTTCAAAAAGACAAGGATTCTTCCATTATTACATTGACAGTTCAGGATTTTAGTTATTTCTTAATTTCAACAAGCCCTAAATCAAATTCTAATCTGGGGATTATTTTAGGCATGGTATTTGGAGTGACAATCTTATTATTAATTATTTATTTGGTTTTTAGAAAGAAACATTAACCTAAAAAAAA
>DUKS01000045.1:34432-36160 GCA_013329215.1 Nanobdellota archaeon
ACGTCAAAAACGCAGTCGGCGTTTCTGAGATGACAAGCAATGAATCATTGGCACGTTTTTGTTATCAATAATGGATGAATGATTGCCAATAATTTATTAATAAGTCACAAGAGGGCATTTGATCACGAGTGTTTTCGCATAATTCTCATCTTCATACAATTGTTCATAATCCTTGCCTGCAGATACTCTGACTTCTACTTGGACTTTGTCATGATCCTCGTCATTATTGAGCACCTCTCCCCAGGTATCAACAGAGTAAGACCATTGAGTAAATTCGGTTGAGCCTTCAATTCTTTTGCACCGGAGAAGACCATACTTAATGAAATCACTGTCCTCCCAAGA
The DNA here is from genome assembly GCA_013329215.1 of Nanobdellota archaeon. Taxonomy (GTDB): domain Archaea; phylum Nanobdellota; class Nanobdellia; order SCGC-AAA011-G17; family GW2011-AR17; genus UBA9640; species UBA9640 sp9640u. The sequence goes on from DUKS01000045.1 coordinate 34,775, forward strand.
ACCGCATGAAAATTCAGTTGGAGTCCTGGCGTTAGGCGTAGCGGGAGTTGATGTATACTTAAAGTCAGTGCCAACAGGACCGGACACAGTGCCTGAGACAGTTACTTTATAGTATCTAGCGAATCTCCATCCTTCTCGTTTTGCAGCTGGATTGCCGCCCTCATATAGCCCAGATATAACACATGTACCGTCTGAAATTGTAACTTGAGCTTTTGAGTCAGCATCAGAAAGAACAGGTTCAGTTGGAACAATAGGTGGTACATCGGCATTTTCAGCAGGATCTACAGTCATAGTTGTGGTCTGGCAGTCATAATCTCCACCAATATCTTTTACACATATTTGAAACTCTCTTTTGCCTTCAGCAGTGGGTGTTCCGCTTAATTCACCAGTATTTGTATATAATGCCAGTCCAAATGGAGGAAATCCGATTCCCGAACCAAGGAAGAACGTATAAGGGGGATTGCCTCCGGTTGGTTTCATCTCTTCGGCAAATGAATGAGCAAAAGAATTTCCAACTTTTCCAAAGAGCTCACTAAGAGGAAGGGTTTTTACAACATAAGTGGAAGGAACATCAGATGTTTTGGGTTTGATGATAAACTTTATTGGCGAGCATAAGTTAGGAGTTCCATCCAGATAATCCATGCACACTACAAAATTGTAAGTTCCAACTGCTGTAGGTTCACCTTGCAGTATTCCATATTCCGGATTAAAAGTCATACCGGGAGGAATTGTTCCTGAAGCAATACTAACTCTGGGTTTAGCATCAATGAGTTCAGAATCAAAGGAATAAATTGATAGGACCGAAGCGCGTGCTTCAATAACAATAGTAGGAATATCTTTTGTATCAAGAGGGCCGCTAGTGGTCTTTTTTATTGTTCCACTGTCTTCGCCATAATCCATTATTATGAGTAATTTATCTTTAGTTGGGATGTAGGGGATGCATGCGTTGCAGGGATTGCCGGAGCAAGTTGCTTCACCAAAACAATACGTGCATTGTGAGGTGGTTGGGCAGTATCCGCATAAGGCAGAATCAGACCTGTTATCGCAGGGTTTAGCAGTATCAATCTGCTGGTTGCAACCGCTGATAAAAATTATAAAAATAATCCCGCAGAATATCACCCAAAAATTTGTTTTCATTTACTTAACTAACGTATATTTAGTATTAATTAATGTTTTGGTTAAGTGCCATTTGTATAGTCCAGTGAAATATGTCACTAGCATAAAAGAGGAGTTGGATTATAGATTTGATGATATAAAGAATATATTCCCTCTAAGTATGCTCTCGGACTCTATTGAAGACAAGATTAGCTTATACTATACCTTAAGAAGGCGTTAATCCTTGAGAGTTAGACTAATACCTCTGGTGACATATGTCATGATAGAATA
>DUKS01000036.1 GCA_013329215.1 Nanobdellota archaeon
TTTATGTTATTCGCAGCGTCTGCGCACCTAACACTCCAGTTATATCCTCCATTTGGCACGTTCTCAGCAAATGTCTGAGACGTGTTTACAGTGATTGAAATGTCTGTTTCATTCGCAGCGCTATTAAGGTATAAAGTGCAGTTATTAATTGCAATATCAGAAACATTGTAAGTGAAAGTAACAGCATTTGAAGACGTCTGGCTCGTTCCGTTCGCAGGGCTAACAAGCACAACCGCAGGGTATGTGCTATCAATCCTGAAAGTGCTGTTTGAGCCGCGGCAGTTGCTTGTAGCGTCACAAGCTCTTATTCCCCACAGCCAGTTCCCTTCCGTGGCATTTGCTCTAAAGATGTAATTAGTATTATTTATTCCCGAACTGTTTGTAGTGTTCAAATGCCACGTTCCAGTCCAATTCCCGTACAAGCTCACATTCGTCAGGTTATAATCATCATAAACAGTCGCATTAAACACAATGTTCTGGGTTTGGTTCGTAACCAAACCCTCGCTTGGAGCATTTAAAGTAACCACCGGCGGCGTGAAGTCAGACGTGAGAGTAAACGTCTGCTCAGTGCTCCAAGCGCTTTTTGCCAAACCTGTATCAATCGTCTGGATACTCCAGTAGTAGGTTTGTTCAATATTGAAGCGGCTTCCGCTCAAAGAGATGTTTCTGCGCTGCATCATGTTGCCGAAGTATCCTGCCGTTGGTCTGCTACTACTGCCGAATACACCACTTACAATGTTATTTCCACCGCTTGTGGTACCAACACGAAGGTTGTAATACAAACCTGCGTTTAATGTTTGATTGTCACTTCCGTTATTCCAACTAAGGAATACATCTCCATTTGCTAAAGAATGATTATCAAAAGTTAAAGGGGGATAAGGGATAGAATTATTTGTTGTAAGCGTAGCATTGTTTATATATATCGTTGCATTCATAATAGAAGTATCTCCGATTTTGCCAGTAGAGATAATATCTATATCCCCATCATTATCTATGTCGTTCCATAATAAGCTGCCTTGTTGAAGGTTATCATTTTGGAAATCTACCCCTGCATTAGTATCTCTTACATAAAGAGTATTATTATTTTTATAAATCCGGTCATAAGTTGGTTCTTTTCCCATTGCAGCAATATCTAAATCTCCATCATTGTCATAATCACCAAAAGCAACGGCCCCATCAAATATTCCTATAAGATTATCATCGGCTTCGGTTTGATTAGAAGAAAAACCATTTTTATTGTTATTATAAATGCGGAGTTTATCTCCAACTCTGGTTCCCATATAAGCCATATCCATATCGCCATCGTTATCATAGTCCCCAAAAGTAATTGACGGCCAGCCAAATGCTGTGAGCAGATTTTGTTCCCATGTTGTATTCTGAACTAGCGAAGTGCCATTATTGATAAAAACATTCGCATAAAATGTTGTAGACTGGCTACCCATAACGATTAAGTCTAATTTAGAATCACTATCCAAATCTGCCCATGATAATGCCATTAGCCCAGTTGATTTTCCCCCATTTGGGAGCCCAGATGGCGTCCATGTATAATCCTTATTAAATGAACTACCATTATTGATATAAATGCCTTCATACCCGGAATTATCAGCGCCACTAATTGCAAGATCTAACCGCCCGTCATTGTTCACATCACCTAATGCAATCGAACCACCATAAACATTAGCATTGCTAATATTTTGTTGCCAACTTTGATTAGCAACTAATACCGTGCCATTATTGATATATACTCTTGTCGCATCTGCAGTAGAATAATCGCTGCTTCCTGCAATAATTACATCTAAATCCCCATCATTATCTATATCTCCTATTGCAATAGAACTTCTACCTACAGCAGTAAGGTTCTGGCTCCAAGTTAAATTATAATTAAGACTAGTCCCATTATTTGTATATACATATGCGCCAACAGAAGTGCAGCTTGTAGCTGCACCAGCTGTACAGCCCACAAGTATTAAATCCGTCATATTATCGTTATTTAAATCACCAACAGCCAAAGCACTGTGGTGCATACCTGTAAGGTTTCCAGCCCACTGCCTATTCTCAGTAAGCCCGACTCCTTGCACAAGGTATAAAATTGTAATACACACCAACAATACAACCAATATTACCTTAAATGCCCTCTTTTCCACTGGAAAAGAGATGCGTTTGTTGTTTATAAAAATTGCTTTAAGACGCGAAGATACTTCTTGCGGGGCGTTGGGGGGATGCCCCCAACTGCCTTCTTTTTTGCGGCACAAGAATTAAATACCCCGCCTGCTTCTGTTTCTGGTATGGTTGCAAAGAGGATTTTAGTTCTGTTCATGCTGCTTGCATTGCCTGCAGCAAGCGCATTTGCGGCTGATGGCCTGCAGAAAGCCGGCGTCATAGAAATTTTTCTAAACCAGGAAGCGAGCGCTGTCGGAGTGGAGGAAACAAGCAGCGGCGGGATAATAGACTACTTTTCTGCGAATGTTTCGCTTTACCCGAGGGAATCAGAGGGGCAGGTCCTGGTAAGCAGGGATGTGTCTACGCTGCCCAAAGCCGGCGTTGAATACGTAAATGGCAACATGATCATTTCATGGAAGGACCCCACAGAGCCAATGCTGAAATTTTTCATTGAGTCCAGGGTAAGAGTGCTGAATTATCTTTACAAGGTTAAAAGCCCGATACCGTTTCCGTACGGCGAGTACTCTTCGGGCCCGTTTGGCAAGGACGTGAATTTATACAAAAGGCAGTCAAAGTCAATTGTCCTGAGCGATGCGATAAGAAAAAAGTCTTCGGAAATAATAGAGGGGGAAACAGACTATTACAGGGCTGTGTTTAAGGTTGGAGAGTGGGTGAACAAGAACATCAACTACAGCCTTGACACGCTTACTGCTGATGCAGTGCAGGATTCAGACTGGGTTTTGCAAAACCGCTATGGCGTTTGCGATGAGATTACAGTGCTGTTCATAGCTCTTCTCAGGGCGTCTGACATTCCCGCAAGGTTTGTTGCAGGCCAGGTTTATTCTGAAAAGGAAAAGGGGTTTGGAAGCCACGGCTGGGCAGAGGTGTATTTCCCCGGTGTTGGCTGGGTGCCGTTTGACGTCACATTTTCCCAGCTTGGCTGGATAGACCCGACGCATATAAAGCTTGACACAGAGCTTGACCCTGCAGAGTCTTCTGTAAGCTATGAATGGAAAGCAAGGGGCATGGATATGAATATGAACCCTTTCAGGATTGACGCCAAAATCGCGCTGGTGTCAGGAGAAATCCAGAAGCATGCTGAAATGGGCATGGAGCCCTTGAGAAATGATGTTTCAAACGGCAGCTTTGTGCCTGTAAAATTAACCATCCGAAACCTTGAGGCATACTACCTGCCTGTTACAATAACTTTCACAAAAGCCCCGGAGCTTCTTGAGCCAAACACAAGGACAGTCCTGCTCCAGCCTTATGAAGAAAAGGCGCTGTTCTGGACAGTTGCGATCCCGGCAAACATGACAGGCGGGTACTACATAACATACATTGAGGCAGGCTCGCCTTTTGCAGGGATTGCAGGCGCAAACATCACATTCGGGGAAGGGTATTCGCATTACAGCAGGGAATGGGCTGAAGAAACAGCAGGCAGGCTTGCGCCGAGGGAGGAAAAGGCGTTCATACCCGGGATAGAGCTTTCATGCCGGGCGCTGAAAGACTATTATTACAGGCGCGAGACAGCTGAAATTTCCTGCACGCTGCAGAACAAGGGCAACACCAACTTCAGGCCGCTGAAGACGTGCCTTGAGACAGAGTGCAGGGATGTTGACCTGCTGATAGGCGAGACAAAGCAGGTTGATTGGTCTGTCCCGCTTAAAGGCATTAACGTCACTGACTTTGCAGTCACGGCCGAGTCAAGGGACATGATAAAAATAGTTTATCCGAGGCTGCACGTTGTTGAGGTGCCTGAGATAATTGTTTCAGGCTTCGGCCCTGAAAAGATTGCTTACGGCGCAACTGCAAACATGAGCTTTTTGGTTGACACAGAATACGAAGCAAGGAACATAACAGTGGCTATACAGGGTGTGGGCTCTTCCACAATAAGCCGCCTTGGCGGAAAAAAGGAGATAGTGCTTCCTTTTGATTCAAGGGCATTCAGGGGAGGCTCTGCGAAAATAGAGCTTAAATACTATGATAATGCAGGCGGGGAATATACTGATTTCTACGATTTTCCCATAGATGTTTATGATATACCCTGGACAGTGAAGCTTATAATGTGGCTTGAGGGCATTATGCCTTTTTTAAAGTTCTAGCCGGAATTTAAACAAAGTTTATAAATGATGAATTTATTCCCATAGTGGCTTAAAATGAGGTATTTTGCGGGAGAAGCGGAGTAAAATGTCAGAATGGTACAGCAAGATAGGCTTTGACGGAGATCCGTTCTCAAAGGACTCGGGGTTTGCAGGCCATGACGAGCTGATAAACGAGGTGTTCTATACTGTTTATTCTGGCAATATCCTGTTCATTGAGGGCGAAAGCGGAAGCGGAAAAACCAAGATACTGCATGAAGTGATCAAAAGGTTCGGCGGCAGGAAAAAAATAATTTACATGAACTGCAGGCATTTCCGCGGCCTTAATGTTGAGGATGTGCTGAAGAAAAGATACGGCTTTTTCAGCAGGCTGCTTGGAAGGAAGCCGGAAAACATGATACTGCTCCTTGACGAGGTTGAAGAGCTTTCGCACAAGAACTGCGAGAGGCTGAAATATTATTTTGACCAGGGGTATATTGCATCTGTCATATTCACTGCAAAGAAATTCCCGTCAGAAGGCATGAGCACCAGCCTTGTGCAGAGGATAAGCAAGGTATTGAGAATAAGCCCGCTTTCAGACTACGAGGCAGTCAGCATAATCAGGGACAAGATAGGGGACAGGTTCCTTTCTGACAGGGTGATTAAAAGCATATACAGCCTGTCCGGAAGAAACACAGGAAAGCTTATCCAGAACTGCAAGACTGTCATGGTTGAAATGGCTGAAAAGAAAAAGCAGGAAATATCAGAAGAAGAAATACCCCGAATATTGTCGGTGGTGGAAGGCCAATGAAGGAAAAGGAGTTGTGGTACAGGAAGCTGGGGTTTTACAACAACCCATTCACAATAAAGCCGTCTGCGTTTAATGACGAGCTGCTCGGCTGCCCTGCTGTTGTTTCAGAAGTAGGCAACGGGGTGGTTGCCGGCAAGATTGTCCATGTGCACGGGGATTACGGCAACGGAAAGAGCACCCTGCTCAAATACATCCTGAACAGGTTCGGAGGCAGGGGAAAGCTTGCCTATTTCAGCTGCAACAGGGTTGAGCACAACCTTGACGTGAAAAGGCTGCTTAACGGCAAGTACGGGTTTTTGGGAAAGCTGTTTGACCTGAAGCCGAAGAACATGATACTTTTGCTGGACGAGGCGCAGTTCCTTGCAAAAGAGGATTACGCAAAGCTCCTGCATTTCTATGACACAGGGAACCTGAAATCAATAGTGCTGGTTGCGAGGGATTCTGTGCTTGAGTCAATGCCTGAAAGGATGCAGAGGCTGACAGCTGTGCACAGGCTTTCGCAGCTTAGCCCTGACGATGCTGTAAAGCTCGTAAAAAAGAGAGTGGGGAAGCTGCCTTTGCTGCCTGATGATGTGATAAGGGAAGCCTTCAGGAAATCAGCAAGCAATCCCAGGATATTCCTTAAGAACTGTGAACTGCTTTGCAGGTATGCTGTTGAAAATGGCATGGAAAGGGTTACACTCAACCTTGTTTCGCAGCTGCCTAATTATGCCGCCGTGACAGAAGCCGAAGCCAGGCCTGAGCCGAAGCAGCAGGCTGTTGCAGTAAGCGCATATTCAGCAAAGGCGGTAATGCCGGAAACTTCGAAAGAGCCATTGCAGGAAACCATGCCTGAAGATGATGCTGAGATTGACGATATTCTTGATGCGGTTTCCAAAGCGCCTGAAACGCCGCCTGTAGAAGACAAAAGGCACGAAGCGCCTGTGCAGCCCAAAAAAGAGGCTTTGAAAATAGTCCCTGAAGATGAGTTTCAGGAGCACTCTTCACTTGCAGGGGAGAGCGCCAGCGAACACGCAATGAGCGACGAGGACAAGCGCAGCGCAGAAGAGCTGTATTATTGAATCTAAACTTTTTTAAACACAAGGGGCTTTCTATTGCAGTATGGCATCTGATATTGTGCTTTTTGAAGGGGAAAAGTTCAGGCTCGGATTTGATAATGTGGTAAACGCAGAGGCAAAAGGGGCGCTGAAAATAATAGAGTGCAACGAGGCTGATATAAGGCAGGCTGTTGAGCAGAACAGGGCAGACATAATACTTGTTGCAGAGCAGGGAATGCAGGATTCAATGCACTACAGGAAAACAGCGCTCGACCACATAGTGTGCGGCCTAGCAAGGAAAAAAGGCATTGCATTCGCGTTTTCATTCTCGTACCTGCTGAACGCCAGGAACAGGGCTGTTGCAATGGGCAGGGTCATGCAGAACATAAGGCTGTGCAGGAAGCATAAGGTGAGGATGGTTTTCGCATCGTTTGCTTCTGATAAATGGGAAATGCGGGCCTTTGCCGAATTAAAATCATTTGCAGTTGTGCTTGGCATGACACAGAAAGAAGCGGCTGATTCGCTTAATGCCATTGAAGCTATTGCAGAGCTGAAACAAAAGGGAAGCGGCGGGGCAAGGGTAATAAGCTGAAATGCAGATACTAAACATTCTTGTCAGGACGAAAGCGGGGAAAAGCGAATTTTCAGGATTTGATCCTGTGAAAAATGCATACAGGGTTTCTGTAAAGGCAAGCCCGGAGCACGGCGAGGCAAACCTTGAGGTTGTGAAAGTGCTGCACAGGGAGTTCAAGCTGCCTGTAAGAATCATGTCCGGGTTTAAGTCAAAGGAAAAAAAAGTGCAGATTGGCTGACTACTTCATTACGAAGCTGTCAGCCCTTTCGCTGATGCTTTCGCCTGTTTCAGCGTCAATCTCAATGCAGGCCACTTTCATTGACGGGGTTATGTAGGTTATTATCCACAGGGCTTTTTTCCTGTTCTGCAGCACCGCAATAATGCTCTGCCCGTATTCCTTCAGCTTTTCCCTGAGAATTGTTTCTGACTTTGCAAGCGCGTCCTTGAAGCTGACTTTTGTTGCAGACAGGTCAAGCTGGTTTGCGCCGCCTCCCTGGAACATTGCCTGGTCAGGCTTTATTTCTATCTTTGATTTCATTACAAATGATGTTATCTTGTTAAGCGAAGGGCTGTAATAGTCAACCTGCCATGCTGCTGTTTCCAGCTTTGTGCACTCTGTCATTACTGAAAATGAGGACAGGTAGGCATCCTCGCCCTTTGCGCCTGTGCAAAATTCCTCGCTGTTTATTAGCCTCTCGTAAGCCTCTTTGACGTCTTCCATTGCTTTTAGTGTGTAAGTGCTCCTATTTAAAAATATCCCCATACAAAAGCTTAAAATCAGGCATGTTTTAGGTTATTGCATGGAAACCCCGCTTAAATGGCTTGGGCAGATAAGGCTGAATCCCATGCACATAGTGGTGCTGTTCTTCCTGCTGGTGATTTTGCTTGGCTCTTTTTTGCTTTATCTTCCTGTTTCATCGCAGCCTGGAAAAAGCATTTCATATGTTGATGCGCTGTTTACTTCAGCTTCTGCAGCCGATGTTACAGGGCTTGTTGTTGTTGATTTGGCAAACCAATTTTCATTTTTTGGCAAGATGGTCATACTTGTGCTTATACAGATTGGCGGGCTCGGATACATGGCTCTGGCCACATTCTTTCTTATAATGCTTGGGAAGTCAATTTCGTTAAGGCACAGGCTGTTTTTCAGCGAATCAATGAACAGGCCGTCGCTGGCAAACATCATAGGGTTTGCGAAATACATATTCCTGAATATTGTTGCGATAGAGCTTATCGGCGCACTGCTTCTTTTCCTTTTCTGGAGACATGATTTTGGCGCATGGAAGGCCGTAAAAATGGGCATATTCCACTCAATATCTGCTTTCAACAATGCCGGGTTTGACCTGATGGGAAATTTCAGGAGCCTTACTGCATATGTGGACAACACAGGGGTGAATCTAACAATCGCGCTGCTGATAGTAATAGGGGGGCTTGGCTTTGTTGTGCTTGCGGAGCTTTATGACAGGGCAAAGCACGGAAAGAGGCTGTCCCTGCATTCAAAGATAGTGCTTATAATGTCTGTAATGCTTATTATCACCGGCGCTGTTTTCTTTGGCATTGTTGAGTCTTCAAACCCCGCAACGCTCGGCCCGCTGAGCCTTAAAGGGAAAGTGCTTTCGTCATTTTTCCAGTCAGTCAGCGCAAGGACAGCCGGCTTTAACACAATTGACTTGGGGCTTGCAACAAAGGCGTCGCTGCTCATAATAATGATTCTGATGTTTATCGGAGCTTCTCCCGGGGGCACAGGCGGCGGCATAAAGACGACAACATTTTCAATTTTAACGGCAAACATAGCAGCCGCTGTGCGCGACAAGGATGATGTTGAAATGCTTAACAGGAAAATACCAAGGGAAATCGTGCACAAGTCTGTTGCAATATTCTTTATCTCGTTGTTTGCGGTGCTTGTTGTGACAATGCTGGTTTCAATATTTGACAATCTGCAGCCCATGAACATACTATTTGAGGTTGTTTCTGCATTCGGCACAGTAGGGCTGAGCACAGGCATTACGCCCTCTCTTTCCGACGCATCAAAGCTTTTGTTAGCTTTCATGATGTTTGCGGGCAGAGTCGGGACTTTGACATTGATACTGTTCTTTGCAACAAAGAAAAGCACAGGCCGCGTTGAGCTTCCCGATGAGCCGGTGCCTGTGGGTTAACTTTTTATATACTTAAATATACTGCATATCCTGATGAAAAACCACTTTGGCGTCATAGGGCTCGGAAGGTTCGGCTCAAGCGTTGCAGCCACGCTTGAATCGCTTGGCAACTCTGTTCTTGCTATTGACAGGGACAGGGAACGGGTTGCGGCAATAAAGGATGAGGTTACTGCTGCAAAGCAGGTTGACGCTATTGACGCTGAAGCATTAAGGGAAGCGGGCGTTGCAAACTGCGATGCTGTTGTGATTGCAATAGGCGAAGACATTGAATCAAGCGTCCTTGCTACATTGGTTGTCAAGGAACTGGGCGTGAAAAGGGTAATCGTAAAGGCCAAGAGCGACCTGCATGGCAAAGTGATTGAGAAGCTCGGAGTTGAAAGGGTTGTTTTTCCTGAAAGGGACATGGGCGCGAGGCTGGCAAACCAGCTTGTTTCTTCTGACATCCTTGAGTTCATTGAGCTGTCTCCGGAGTATTCGATGGAGGAGATAAAAGCCTGTGGCGACATGATTGGAAAGACAATAAAAGACCTGAAGCTCAGGGACAAGTACAATATTGTTGCAATCGCGCTCAGGAGGGCTGACAAGGTTATTGTAATCCCCTCTGCAGATGAAAAAGTGAAAGCAGGCGACATACTAATCCTGATGGGCGCCACAAAAGAAATAAAGGCATTCGGCAAGTGCCTGAGCTGAATATAGGATTTCTATAATTTTTTCTCTTTAATCTCTTTCAGCACTTCATCAATGAATTCCTGCTGCTTAACGCCGTAGCTTGTCTTTCCATCCAGAGCCCGCACTGCAAGTGTTTTCGCCTCAACTTCCTTGTCGCCTATAATTATAATCTTCGGGACCTGCTCAAGCTGCGCTTCCCTGACTTTCTTCGGCAGCGTCTCTGTCCTCAGGTCTGTTTCAGCCCTTACGCCTTTGTCCAAAAGCTCTGCACAAAGCTCTTCAGCGAACTTGTTGCACCTGTCTGCGATTGTAAGAATTTTTACCTGCACAGGGGCAAGCCATAGCGGGAACCTGCCTGCATAATGCTCTATAAGGCAGCCGACGAACCTTTCCATTGAGCCCAATACTGTCCTGTGGACCATTACAGGCCTGTGCTTTTTTCCGTCCTGGCCTTCGTATGTCACGTCAAACTTTTCAGGAAGGTTGAAATCAACCTGTATTGTCGGGCCCTGCCATTCCCTGCCAAGCGCATCAAGCGTCTTGATGTCAATTGAAGGGCCGTAGAACTTTGCTTCACCTTCGCCAACCCTGTATTTGAGATTTTTTGCGTTAAGCGCGTCCTTTAGCGCGCCCTCTGCCTTGTCCCAGACCGCATCTTCGCCAAGGTATTTTGCCTTGTTTGCAGGGTCCCTTACGCTCAGCTCAAGCACGTATTCTTTATATCCGAATGCCCTGAGCATGAACAATGCAAGCTCCAAAACCCCCACGATTTCGTCTTTCAGCTGTTCAGGAGTGCATAATATATGCGCATCATCCTGCGTGAATCCCCTGACCCTTGTCATCCCGTGAAGGACTCCTGATTTCTCATACCTGTAAACAGTGCCGAGCTCTGCATACCGCACAGGCAGCTCCCTGTAGCTGTGCAGCCTTGTCTTGTAAATATGCAAATGGAACGGGCAGTTCATCGGCTTGACAAGATAGTCTATGCTGTCAATCTTCATCGGGCTGTACATGCTTTCCCTGTAAAAGTCCCAGTGGCCTGATGTTTTCCACAGCCCTAAATTTCCGATGTGCGGCGTGTAAACATACTTGTAGCCCCTTCTTATGTGCTCTGCTTTCCAGAAATTTTCAATCTCCATCCTGATTATCGCGCCATTGGGGTGCCAGTGCACTAATCCGGCCCCGACTTCCTGGTGCGTGCTGTATATTTCCATCTGGTGCCCGAGCACTGTATGGTCCCGCTTCTCGGCTTCCTCTATTTTCTTTATGTATGCCTCAAGCTCTTCCTTTGACATGAAGGCAGTCCCGTAAATCCTCTGCATCTGCTTATTATTCTGGTCGCCTTTCCAGTACGCTGCCGCAACCTTCATCAGCTTGTACGCCCTGATGTCTGCTGTTGAATTTATGTGCGGGCCCCTGCAAAGGTCAATGAACTCCCCGTGCTTATAGAATGTGGGCTTTTCGCCTTCCCTGATTAAGTCATTCAGCAACTCTATCTTGTAGGGCTCGTTTTTCAGCAGTTCCCTCGCCTCTTTCTCGCTGTATTCAATCTTTTCAAACTTTTCAGCCGCCTTTATGTGCCTCTTCATGCGGTCTTCGAGCTTTTTCAGGTCTTCCGGTGTAAAAGGGGTTTCCCTGTCAAAGTCGTAGTAAAATCCGTTTTCAACATTCGGGCCTATTCCCAGCTTTGTTTCCGGGAAAAGCTCTTTAACAGCCTGCGCAAGCACGTGCGCTGTTGAGTGCCTGAGCGTTTCGATTGTGAATAACTGTTTGTGTTCTGCCATTGGGGTATATATAATTGCGAGAGGTATATAAATATAACGCAAAAAAAGAGGGCAGGATAAATTTTGATGCTCAATAAAGAGACTCTACAGGCGCCCAATGCTTATACTGTAACTGTATTTTCCCGGATAAAACGTCCTCACAAAATCTCTGGCTGGGGTATAAGTCTAATTCAATAC
>DUKS01000047.1 GCA_013329215.1 Nanobdellota archaeon
GACATATGTCATGATAGAATACACCCTAACGCCTATAGAAACCTTAATTAACCCATTTAACCTTCTATAGAAGCATGATGGATGTAAAACTTAAGTTCATTTGCGAAGTATGCAACTATAAGTTTGAAAGGCCGAAAACCTGGAAAGAAAGGATATGCCCTTACTGCGGCAAAAAGAACACAGTGCATGAGGAAAGGAGCATATCAGACCTTCTTGATGACCCGGAATTAGGGAACTGTGTCCAGTTTTAGGCGTCAGGGCAGAAATTTTCTTTTAAGAATGCAGCCATTTGCTCATTGCCTGAAGCAACATATGCATAATATGCAACCATGACGTTTCCCTGCTTTGCGCATTCCTCGGCGGCTTTCTCAATTCTATCCTTATCCTTTGTCGGGATATAGGCAAGCGCGGCCTGGTCAAACTTTGTCTGCCTCATGAACTCATCGCCCATTGAAAGCAACGCGGCATCATTGCCCGCCATTGTAACCGCCTTAACAGCCTCAAAAATCCTGCCTTCCTTCAAAAGAATCATGCCCGCTTCTGTAAAAACCTCTTTTCTCATGTCAGAGGAAAGCATAGAAGGATTTACCTTGTCTATCCCTTTTTCCACAACCCATCTTGACAGCGTGTTTGTCATGTTACGGCTTGCTTATTTTGTGGGCTAGTCCCTGCGATTTCGCGGCTTCCTGCGCCTTTTTCATTTCAGCTTCAAGGTCAACACCAAGCTCTTTCAGCGCTTTTATGTGCGCCTGCATCAGCTGCTGCACAACAGACAAAAGCTGCACAAATGATTCCTGCTCTTTTGCAAGAACCGACAAAGAACCCTTGTGAAAACCAATCTGCTCTTCGTTTGAAGTCATACAGCGTAAGAATGGGGGCTGATTTATAAATGTTTGGAGGGACTGGAGAGGCATAAACCATTTAAATCAATAAATAATTCCCGCCTGTATGCAATGCAGGCTTGTTGTGTTTGATCTTGACGGCACACTGGCAAAAAGCAAATGCCAGATGGACGAGGAGATGTCTGCAATTCTCCAAAATCTTCTAAAAACAAAAAGTGTTGGAGTAATGTCCGGCGGCTCATACAGCCAGTTCCAGAAGCAGTTCCTGTCAAGCCTGAAGTGCAACGACAATAATCTGCTGAAAAACCTGTTCCTGTTTCCGACATGCTCAACTGCGTTCTACAGGTTTGGGAATGGAGAATGGATAAAGGTGTATGCAGAGGCGCTTTCAGAGCAGGAAAAGAGAAAGATATTTGATGCGTTTGGCAAAGTATTCATGGGGATTAGTTTTTCACCGGAAAATGTTTATGGGGAAATTGTTGAAGACCGGGGAAGTCAGGTCACTTTCTCTGCATTAGGGCAGCAGGCACCACTGGAATTAAAAAAGGAATGGGACCCAGACAGCAAAAAGCGCCTCCAAATGAAAGCATTGCTTGAAAAGCACATACCTGAATTTGAGATAAGAATCGGAGGCACAACCTCAATAGATGTTACAAGAAAAGGCATTGATAAGCAGTACGGAATAAAGCAGATAGAAAAAATACTTGGTTTCAGGAAAGAAGAGATTATTTTTGTAGGCGACGCGCTTTTCGAAGGAGGGAATGACTATCCTGTAAGGCAGTACGGCGTAAGATGCATAGAAGTTGCGTCCCCTGAAGACACCAAGCGGGAAGTTCTGAAAATAATCAGCGGGCAATTTTAGCAGAATGCCCCCATTGTATCAGCAGGTCAGCCCCAACATTGGGAATGTCGCATGCGCCAAAGCATGAACCTGCCCATATTATTATTTTCGCTTTGGTATTCTCCTCAAGATACTCATCTATCTCAGTAGCCCTTGGCTTCAGACCGTCGGGCAGCTGTATGCATACAGTCCTGACCTTTCTTTTCCTGATTTCTTTTACAGCCCTTTCAAGCTCAAGGTCATATTCCATAATGGAATGATAATGTCCTGGGTTAAATAGATTTCTAAGCCATCAAAATGTTTATAATAATTGGCATGCATCATAATTGGATGGGCCTGATAGACCTGTTAAAAGACCCGGAAGCGCTTGCGAGGGAAACCGGCATGCTGGTCTTGTATTCTCCAGAGCTTATAAGCGGATTATATTCACAATGGACAAAGCACGTGCATAAAAAAGGATACAGCACAATTGAAGAAAAAGCAAAGGAAATAAAGGGCAGCACAGGGCAGGGCAAGATTAACATCATAGGATACAGCCTTGGCGGGCTGGTTGGGCTTGCATACGCAATGGAACAGCCTGAAAAAGTAGGCAAATGCATGTTCATTGGCACTCCTTTTGGCGGGGTGCCTGTTGCATACCTGTCATTCATCCTGTTGGGTATTGGCGTAAACCCAAATTCAGCCATGCAAATGACCCCAGGCAGCAGCTTCCTGCGGGCACTGCGGGCATATTTCAACGCGCACAACGACGAATTCAGGCGGAAAGGGTTAACCTTTGAAAATATCTGCTCAACGCACGATGAGTTCGTCCCCGATGAAAACGGCTCGCTCAATGCATTATGCCCGGGCGCAGAAAATATAACAGAGCGCAGGCTTTCAAAAGAAGGACACGGGGCGTTGCTCCACTGCGAAACAACAAAAAGGCATATAGCGCGGTTTATATGCGAGTCAGACCTGCCGACATTTTGCGTTCCCGGCTTTGGCCTGAACGGAAGGATGTTCAAACAGCTTACAAGCGAATTGGGAAAATCAGGCTTAATAAGCGGGGAAGACATGAAAAAAGTAGTTCCTATGTATTATGATTATACAAAGCCGATAAAGGCTGATAAAATCATGGGCTGGTATGATGAGAACAGGTGATTTCCCAAACAGGGTTTATATGCTTGTCAGAAAAGTCCCATACGGCAAGGTAACTACATACAAGGCGATTGCAAAAGCCCTAAATACAAAAGCATACAGAGCGGTGGGAAACGCGCTGAACAAAAACAAAAATATTGAACTGGTAAAGTGCTGCAAGGTTGTTAAAAGCGACGGAAGCATCGGAGGGTATTCGGAGGGAACGGAAGAGAAGGCCAAAAGGCTGAAAAAAGAGGGGATTCAGGTCAAAGGCGGAAAGATAGTCGATTTCCAAAAGAGACTGTTAAGGTTCAATAACAAATAAACCCAAGATTAATGGCGGAGCCCGGCTTACTTCTTAATCGCTTCAAACAAATCCGTAAGATTCAGTTCCATTGCAGCAACAGGCACTGAAAGCCCGAAATTAGCCAATACCTTCGGATGAATCTCGCCAATATAAGCTACACCCTTCCCGTTTACAATGACCCTGCCTACCCTGCCTGGTATAAACGAATGATGCACTGTGTCCTCAATCCCATACTTAACCCCGAAGTTGCCCATTATGAAATCCAATGCCTGCTTGATTTCAGTGAAGTCCGCTTTTGTATGGGCCGTGACAACAGCCATTCTTTCAAAATCTTTTAGGTCTTTTTTCATTGTTACAAGCCCCTGCTCGAAAATCCTTTGCGGGTATTCGGTGTTCTTGTTCATTGACAATAGTTCCATCAATTGAGGCAATATCCATGTCCTTGCGCATGAAAAAAGCTCAGTCATGGGATTTTCTATTTCCACAGTGCCAAAGTCTTCAACATCCATCAGATTATACAACAGATTCGTGTTTGAAAGTATAGGGCTGTATATTTCCTGGTAGCCCATTCCCACAGCAAGCTCCCTTGCCTTGTCAACGAACTTTGTAACGGGAAAAGTGGAGCCTATTGTATAAGTTTTAAGCGGGCGCGCAGGTATTTTATCAAAGCCGAACGCAATGCCTATGTCCTCTATAACATCCACAGGATGCATTATGTCGCGCCTGTAGTCAGGGATAAGAACCTTGCCTTTATCATAGCCATACCTGAACTTCTCAAGCAGCTGCTTAACTTCAGCCTCTTTCAGGTTCAGACCCAGCATTTTGTTCGCATCATCTGCACTTACTTTTATTGAATCTTTGAATGCAGCAGGGCTTTCCTCTTTTTTGCCTGAATAATCAATTGTTACCGCCCTTATCCTGAAGCCGCGCTCTGCAAACGCAAACGCGAATATGTTTGCAGCCAATTGCACTGCTTCCCTGTCATTGCCTGTTGCCTCAAAAAACAGGTCTGAATCTCCAGACAGCACTTTTCCGGAATACTCTGAATTTATTATAGGCGGGAAGCTTAATACCGCTTTATTGCTGTCAACAAGCAGGGGATAAGAAGCCATGCCTTTCAAAAGATGCGCGTATTCCATGCCTGTGGGATGGATTTCAAGTATTTCGCCCAATGTCATTTCCCTTTTGAAGCCCAATGGCATAAACTGCACGCTTTCGGGAAGCACTGCCTTATAATGGACCGGGAACACTATCTTGTTATAATTGTATACGCCGACCGCAACCTTCAATCTCTTCATTCCGTAGCTGTGGCAGAATTTTTCCTGCAG
Source organism: Nanobdellota archaeon (assembly GCA_013329215.1). Classification (GTDB taxonomy): domain Archaea; phylum Nanobdellota; class Nanobdellia; order SCGC-AAA011-G17; family GW2011-AR17; genus UBA9640; species UBA9640 sp9640u. Next base: position 4,435 of record DUKS01000047.1, read on the forward strand.
CTGTATTATCTGCTTAAGCAAATAATCATCAACCTTCGCCCCTTTTACTGAAAAAGCTGCAATGTAAGGCCTGATATCCCTCACTGATTTGTCAACTATGATTTTATCTTTTGATTTCTCCGGCCTAAGCTGCCTGAGTCCCTTTTCCAGCCCTAAGAGGCCCCTGAAGAGCCTTGCAATGCCCTCAACGCTCCACAGGTAAGGCAGGTTTGTGTCAGCTGACTTTACAGAAAGCTCATTGCCGTTGGTTGCTTCTATCTCGCCCTTTGCATAGTCCAAAAGCTCTTCAATCTTTTCTTTTGAAAGCTTTTTGCCCACAAGCTTGTTCAAGTCATCAATGTCAAAAGTTATTGTTGGCATTCTCAGTTCACTCCGTTCCTTCGAAGGTACACTTCGCTTCGCTCGCATACCATTAGTACATCACCTTCATTGACCTTAAAACAGGAAGCTCATGGCTGTAAAGCTGCCTTATGTCCTTTATGTTCAATGCAAACATTGCAAGCCTGTCAACACCAATTCCCCATGCAATAACAGGGACATCAATGCCAAGCGGCTTTGTCATTTCAGGCCTGAACATCCCTGAACCTGCCAATTCAATCCAGCCCATTTCAGGGTGCTTTGCCAAAAGCCCTGCTGAAGGCTCTGTGAACGGGAAATAATCAGGCACAATTCTTATTGTTTCTGTCTGCGCAAACTCTTCTGCGAACATCTTGAGCATTCCTTTCAAATGGCCAAACGTCAGCCCTTCCTCCGCAACAAATCCTTCAGTCTGGTTAAAATCGCAGTTGTGTGTGGCGTCAACTACATCGTACCTGAAGCATCTTGTAATGCCAAAATATTTCCCGGGTATTTCAACATCTTTTGAAGCAAGCTTTCTTGCAGAGCAGGCAGTGCCTTGTGTTCTTAGCAATAGTCGTTTTGTCCTCAGCACGTCAAAGGCGTATCTCCATCCCTTGCTCCCTGTGCCAAAGCCATTTTCATGCGCCGCCTTTACTTTTTTCATTATTGTTTCATCTATCTGCCCGTATTTCGGGTCCTTTATGTAATATGCGTCATGTATGTCCCTTGCCGAATGGAACTGCGGCATGTACAATGCATCCATGTCCCAGAAATCAGATTCAACCACAGGCCCGGACATCTCCTTAAACCCCATTGACACTAATTTTCCCCTTACCATGTCGATGAAAGCGCGGTAGTGCTGTTTCTTGCCTGCAAATATCTTAGGAACATTTATTTTAATGTCATATGCCCTGAAATCCTTGTGCTTCCAAGACTCTTCTTTCAAAACCTGCGGCGTCAAAGCGTCAATAACGTCCAGCTTTAATGAGGATTTTTCATTCAGTATCTGCTTTCCAAGCTCAGTCAGCTCAACACTCCTTATCTTTACAACAGAAGTCTTTATTATTTCCCTTCTTTTCCTGAAAGCATCATACGCAAACCGGTCCTCAGGCTGCAGCTGCGAAACTTCTGTCGGCAGCTTTTTAAGGAATAATTCTTCAAGGCTTTCTTTTCCCGCAAGCGATTTGCCGTGGTCTGTGGCAGACACAATCAGCTCCCCTTTCTCATCCTTTCTTAGGCTTATGGCTGCCCTTTGCCTCAGCATTCCAAGAGCAATATTAAGCTCAGCAGCAGGAACATCTATTTCAGAAACTTTTGCCTCTTTTTTTCCTGCAATCTGCTGCAAAAAGCGTTTTTCAGGAAGCCCTTTAATCTTATAGTCCTCGCCGTTTCTGTCAAGCTCAATTACTTCCTTCAGTTCCTGCCTGATCTTTATGATGCCCTTGTTCTCCATCCACTGCAGGGCGCGCATTACCTCAACATCCTTAAGCCCGGTCTTGCCTATGAGCTCGTTCAGCGTAATGCCTTCCTTAAGAAACGGAAGAGTTTTCCTTTCCAATGGGTGCAGGCTGTTCAATACCTGCTTTACATTGTCCATAACACAGAAAGACTGCAATATTCTTTTTAAATGTTTGTGTCAGGGCTTGGGGCGGGGAATACTTTTTACAATCGCCTTGCGCAGTATAGGATTCTTTAAAGCCTGCTCTCTTGCTGCAAATACAGATGCAAGAAGCGCCGCATGGCCTTCCAGTTCCCCATAAAGCTCATCTGGTGTCTGTTGCTGAGCAGCCACGATTGTTCTCTCGTAAGCCCCTATAATCTCCGGAAGAATATCAAGATAGTTCTCGCCCTCTGCTTCAATAAGCTGCAAATGCGTCCTAAAATGGATTTCATATTCCTGCCTGTATTGAGACGGTAGTTGCATCAATCTGCTTGTATCATCAATAAATGCTATTACCCTTAGCTCGAGAGGGTCCATCAGAGTCATATTCCACCTCGCGCAAGCGCATAAAGCTCAGCCAGATACCTGTCTGCCGTCACTGAGGCGGCACATGCAAACTTATCTTCATCCAGGGTGCAGTCCGCCCTGCATTCAGCCACAGCCTGTTGGTAGCCGGCAGTTACGGCCCCCAGCTCAAGCGCAGTTCTGGACTCAAATGAATCCTCTACTGATTCAAGCACGGAAAGAACAAACACATCCCTGTGCTCAGGGGCGACTTTAAAGTCTATGCAAGCCCTCTCAAGATCCTGTTCCAATAATGTTTTTTCCGCCATGTTCTATATATCCCTCAACTAAATTAAAAAATAAAAACTTATTTTAAGCCCAATACTATTCTTGCAAGACCTTCAGCTGTTAAAGTTGACATCTCATTCAAGCAACCAGGCGGCAAAGGATAATACACTATTCTTTCCCCTTTGCTGGCCCCTAAATCTATAAAACAGGCCTGCGAAGCATGGTCTTGTATACTGCAGGTTACAATATATAAATAATCATCTGGCTCCTTTGCATCAGGCTCTGCAAGACCATTCTCTTTTGCCCATGCAAATAAGTCTTGCTTTAATGCATAAAACCTTGAAGAGCCGTCTTCCATTATCTTCCAGTTAAGTCCTGCCATCTTTTCTTCTCCCTTACATCCTCTCAAGCTTCTGCCACGTTGAGTCAAACATCTGCTCAAATGACTTTGCAAAGAAGGGCGTATTTACCCAGACTGCAGAGTCATAGCTTTCATGCACTTCCTTGTCGTCAGATGTCATGAATACAACATGCTTTGCGTCAACAAGCACGAACCTTGCTTTCGGGCCTTCATATTTCCTTATTTCCGCAATGTTCTTCAGGTCGGACGGCAATGCATTCGCATTGTCAACAGGCGCTGCAATCCTTACTGAAACGCCCCTTTCCTTTGCCCTGCGAAGAGTGCTCTTCAATGCGTCAAACTTCCTGAACAGGCCCTGCGAGGTTGTAACTATTGTCACATTGCTTTTTGCCTCGCTTATCAGGGTTTTCAGCTCATCGTGTATGCTTTTCCTGCCCTTCAAAAGGCCGCTCATTTCGGTAGGCTCGACTTTTTCAATGCCCTGCTTGTGAAGCAGCTCAAGATCTGTAAATATGCTTGTTGTATTTACTGTGTCAAGCTCCTTTACGTGCTCTTCAGCCCTTTCGGTTATTCTGCTCTTCAGCCTTTTGATGACATCTTCAGGCTTTATTGCCATGTACTTCATCGGCTTTCCGAGCTTCATCATTATATATCCTTTCTTTTCAAGTGTCTCAAGAACATCATAGCTTCTTGACCTTGGAACGCCTGAAATGTCTGCCAGCTCCGACGCTGACGCCACGCCCTTCTGAAGCAGGCCGGTCCATATCTTTGCCTCATATATGTTAAGGTCGAATATTGTCCTCAACTTCTTCAATAACGCGTCGTTTTGTACCATTTTTTATTGCCTCCTGTGAGCTATCTCAAGCTCTGCTTCCAATTGTTTCCTGCTTATATCATCCGGAAACCTTCTTGTTAAGGTAATCAGTTTCTCAAGCGTCAGTGCTACTCTTCCTGCGTTTCCTGTGGAACTTTTTGCGCCTTGGCTCGCTCCGCTCGCCACTGCTCGCTTCGCTACGCTCAGCTCGCGTACCCCAGAGACACGGCCGAGG
>DUKS01000007.1 GCA_013329215.1 Nanobdellota archaeon
AAGGCTATAACAGCCAGATGCTTTGCAATAAATGCAAAACCGGCCCCGCCGTTATTGTTTTTTTCAGTATTATCCTTGTGACCCTGATAAGCCCGCCTTAATCCCTTTATTCCCTCCCCCAGCCTTGCTCTCAAAAGCTGCCTGAAAAAGCGTTCCAGCGCGCCATGGAATAGGTCTGTTTCTGCAAGATAAGCGATGTACGCCAAAAAAACAGCAAGCATTGCAATGCCTTCTGCAAAGCTTATTATTCTGTCGAATGACATGGCAAAGAATCCAAGGGAAACTGCAAGCAAAAAAAGCCCTTCCCTGCTGAACATTCTTTTTCGAATAAGGATTGGTGCTATCACGGCGCCAACAGCAAGTATCAGACCTATGTTCGCTATGTTCGAGCCAAGTATGTTGCCCATGACAAGCCCTGAGTTTTTGTAAACCGCGGACGCAGCAGAGCTCACGAGCTCCGGCACAGAAGTGCCAAATGCAACAAGCGTAAGCCCGATGAAAAATTCTGAAACCCCTATCGCCTTTGCAAGCTTTGTTGCAGACTGCACAAGATAATCGCTTGATTTTACAAGCACTGCAAGGGAGGCTATGAATATGATAAAGTCATAAATCATATGCTTATCATGCACAGGATATTATTTAACACTTCCGAAATCAGCAGATAGATTTTTAATGTGGAGATGCGTATCTTGTACTATGAATTTTGCGATTATTGCTGCCAGCACAAAGGAGGGGGCTATGGCACTTTACCATGAGGTTGCAGCAAGGGCATGGGAAATCCTAAAGGCGGTATTCAGGCACCCTGAAATGCTGTGGGTAATAATCCCTGTCATTATCTCAATGGTGCTGATTTCTTACTACTTTGGAAAATACAAGAAAGAAGAGCTTGGGTGGAACACTGCTTTTGGGAATGGCGTTGTAATGCTGTTCGCATGCGCAGACCTTATCAGGTATCTTTATGCACACGGCCTGCTTGGTTGGAACAATTATACTATACTTGTGTCTGTTGTGCTGCTGGAAGGGCTTGCCCTTACAACGCTTGACTTCCTGCATGCGCTTCCAAAATCCTTTGCATTTGCACTTTCGTCAGGCATGACAGTTAATGCAATACTGATTTTCCTTATAGTGCTGGTATACGGGCAGATTCCGCTTGATTATATTACAGCCGTTGCCGTAACCTTCCTTGCAGCAGGCATAGTCATACTGCTTCGCATAATGCAGTTCTTTGAGCTTGAGAGCGACATGGAATGATGTTTGTTTCGCTCGGAAAGCTCTGTCGCTGAGGCTCCAGTCTTCCCTTCGCTTCGCTCGGAAAGCTTTATTAATACCTTTCATCATTATTTTAGCGATGGAAGAAGAGGCGATTATTAAGATAGAAAACCTTTCAAAGAATTTTGGGGCCAAGCAGGTCCTGAACAAAATAAACCTTTCAATACCAAAAGGAAGCTATTTCGGCATAATCGGGCTGAGTGGCTCGGGAAAAACCACCCTGCTTAACATTCTTGTGGGATACTGGAAGCAGAACAGCGGCAAAATCCTGTTTGAAGGCAAGGAGATAAAGCACAAGAAGGCAGTCATACACGCGAACTTCGGGTTTGCAACGCAAAGCATATCTGTCTATCCGCTGCTTACTGTAAAAGAGAACCTTGCTTATTTTGGCAGGCTTTACGGAATGGACAGCGAGCGCATTAAGAAGAGGACAAAAGCGCTGCTTGACTTAATGGACTTATCTGATGCGGAAAACCTCCTCGCAAAAGAGCTTTCAACAGGCATGACCAGAAGGCTTGATATTGCATGCTCACTTATCCACAATCCAAAAGTGCTCATACTTGACGAGCCGACAGAAGACCTCGACCCTGTGCTGAGAAAGGAGATGCTTGCGCTGATTAAAAAAATCAATGACCAGGGCAAGACAATCCTGATGACCTCGCACATGCTGGACGAAGTTGAGGTCGTGTGCAGCAATATTGCAATACTCCATAACGGCGCTGTCATTGAAAGCGGCGCTCCGGATGACCTGAAGAACAGGTACTCCAAAAATGAGGAAATACACATCACAACCACGCCTGGGAATTATGAGGCGATGGCAAGGAAGCTCGGAAAGCTGGACCTCAGCAATATTGTGCTGAAAAGAAACAAGCTTGTGCTTTATACTGCATCAGCAGAAAAAGTGCTTAAGCACCTGCTTGAGATAATAACATCCAGCAGGGAAAAAATAGTCACGCTTAAAGTGCATAAGCCGCCGATGGAAGAAGTGTTTGAGTATATTACAAAAAGAAGATGAAAGCAGAGGAAACAGACAGGAAAGAGAAAAAAGAAGAGTCCGGTAAACTGGACGGCTCTGACGGCAATGTGCAGAAGATGCTCGACTCCAAGAAGCAGGGAACTGCAAAAGACTACTCCGGATTGGTTGATGACGGGCAGAAAAAAAGCAAAACCAGCTTCCTTGCAAAGCTGTTCTACATAATAATGAAGGATTATAAGCTCCTGATAAGGTCAAGGACATCCGCTTTGATATTCCTCATAGGCCCGTTGCTTATAATGGCGCTTGTCAGCATAGGGTTCAACACCTCCTCGCTTTACGGCGTTAATATTGCCGCATTTTCAGAGGGGTATTCGGGTCTTTCGGATTCGCTTGTTTCAAACCTGAGCGGGGGGGAGTATCTGATACAGAAAATTGCAACTCAGGATGAATGCATCAATTCTGTAAAACTTGGGCAGTACCCGGTTTGCATCGTATTTCCAAAAGACATGGCCATGGATAACAGCGCACGGAATGTCATAACACTATTTATAGATGAGTCAAGGATTAACATTGCAAATGCAATAACAGAGAAGCTGAGCTCAAAGGTGTCACTGCAGGCAAGCCAGCTCAGCGCAGGAGTTGTAAGCCAGATGTTGGGCGCGCTTGACACAATAAACAAAGAAACAGAGGCTGGAAAAAGCTCTGCAGTAAAGCTGACTGCAAACAATGCAGAAGAAGTCAGCAAGCTTGCTGCAACGCTGAGCAAGATAGAATCATTTGACTTTACATTCGGCGCAATCGATTCCTCAGCCGCAGCAACTGAAGTGAACAAGGTAAGGGACAAGTACAATCTGAGCTCAAGCGAATTCTCCGGGGTTACGACTGCAATAAACGATTTGGTTACCCAGTATAATTCCGCCACAGGAAAGCTGAACACTGCAAAAGACAATGCAGCAGAAGTGCAGGAGAACGCGCAGGACGCAAAAGACAAGGTTTCCGCTGACGCCCCAATCGTAAGGGATGTAAACACAAGGCTAGGCAATGTTAAGGCAAGCATAGGCACTGTAAAGATAACAAATGTTGATGCGATAGTCAGCCCACTGAAGGTTGCTGTGCAGCCCCTTTCAAAGACAAAAAGCTACTTCCTTTATATAATGCCGTCGCTTCTTGCGCTCCTCGTCATGCTTGTAAGCCTGCTGATCAGCGCAACAGGCATAATGCGCGAAAAAGAATCGTCTGCGTATCTCAGGAACTTTATTACCCCGACAATGTCAGGCACGTTCCTGCTTGCCCATTATATCACATTCATAAGCATAATCCTGATGCAGTCAGTTGTAATGCTCGGTGTCACCAGAATATTTGTAAGCGGCATACCAATAGTAACATACCTGCTTGCAATGGCAGTCCTGCTTATATTTGCAACAATATTCATAGGCATAGGCATGTTTATCGGCTCAATATTCAACACAAGCGAAAGCGTAACAGTGGCTGCTGTTTCCGTAGCAATACTTACGGTTGTATTCTCAAACACGCTGCTCCCGCTTGAAACGCTTTCCGGCTTTCTCAGGATGCTTGTCGAGTTTAACCCGTTTGTCATGGCAGAGAGCATGATGAAAGGCCTGTTCCTGTTTGGCATATCGCTTTCAACAGCAAAACCGTTCTACATAATGCTCGGGCTGATAGGCGCGGCAGCAGTATTAACAATAGTTTCGCAAACAATGAAAGAAAAGATATTCAAATAAAAACTATTCTTTGCTATTTTGCCGCTATTGAGCGCCACAGGTAAATAAGGAAAAATATTACAGTCAGCGCAAGTGCCACCAGCAGTGCAGGCAGCGCGCTCAGGTAATGCATAAGCACAGCCATGCCGACTATAAACAGGAAGCCAAAGACGTAAAGCGCCTTTGAGCCTGCAAGCACTTTCATGCCGTCAAGCCCGAAGAAAGGCAGCATGTCATATACAGGCATCACTGAGTTTATCAGCACCATGTCTGCAAAAAGCCCATCCGGGCTGACAAGCTTGAATACAATTGCAAGCGCAATGTTTGCCATAGGCCCGGCAAGCGCTATCTTTGCCTCTTCAAAATCAGTAACCTCTATAATCTTGTGCCCAAACCTTTGCGTTCTTTTTATCATAAGCCCGTAAGAGCTCACTGCTGTAAAGAACAGCTTTCCGTTGGATACAATCGCGATTAGTATGCAGAGAATGATGCCCAGCGGGAACGAGTTTATTTCAATTTCCCTGCCGAACAGCCTTACAGTTCTGGGAAATGATTCCTTGTGCCAGCCAAGGCGTTTTATGCCCCATACCCTGTATTCGCTTATGAAGCCGTATTTCTTTGCGGCAAGGTCGTGTGCAAAGTCATGCACAAAAACGCTGACAGCGACAAATACAAGGGTCTTGAAGAAATTTACAAGCCATGAAGACCATGCGAATTCCGCGCTTTTGTCATTGAATGCAAACGCAAACGTAAGCGCGAGTATTATAATTATAAAATATTTCAGTTCGTTTTTCGTGTATTCCATCTTCATTCACTTCGCGTATGCGGGGCAGAGTGAGACGCCCTCAGCCAGCTGATTATGCCTTCCTCATGCCCTGCGCCAACAACAGCCACGACAGGCATATCCTTATATCGTTCCATAAGGCTATATAAATGTTGTGCCATTATCACGTTTCTTTCGTGTATCAGCGCATTATATACAGAAGGGTATCTTTTCCTTACCTGCTTTATGATTTTTGATATGAATTCCTTTTCAGGCACTTTCCTCAGGTCAAACTCTATCCTTCTTCTTTTCGAAAACAAGCCGGCAGTAATATCCCACAAAAAACGGAATTTTTCTTTCCACGTAATCTGCCTGAACAGGCTTTTGATAGTCTGCCTGATGTCCCTGTCGATAAGCGCAATCCGCGCATTCTGCTCCCTTGCTGTTTTCACAGCAGCCCTCATTTCATCCCCGGGAGACGTGCCGACAAGCCTTCCGAGCTTTTTCTCAGCCCAGGCCCCCATGAGGTTGAACAAAAATCCTTTTATGCCAAGCGCGCCAACATCCCTCAAGGAAAGCTTTCCCTTTTTTTCCCCCATGATGGCAAAAAGCCTGTTTTCATCAAGCTCCAGCGCAACAACAGCAGGCTTCAGCTCTGTAACCGCCCTGACAACTTCCTTTATGCTTTCAATTGAAATGTGCGAAGTACCGATGAGATTAAGGTTCCTGTATGCAATCATAATGCTCCTAAGCAGTGAATTATATAAAAATCTGCCTGTTTAATCCCCCTAAAATAGCACGAAAAACTATTTAAACCTGCTTTAATCTATTTTAGAATAGCCTATTTTAATTTAAAGGAGGAATTTAGATGTTAAAGATAAAGCAGATAACGGATGTTTACGACATGCAGGTCTTCACAGACACCGGGGACTACTTCGGCGATGTGGAGGAAGCGATACTCCAGGCCAACAAGGTTTATGGCTGGAGAATAAAGGCCACAAGGAACTCGTTCCTTACAAAGCTTCTCGGCGGCGCAAAAGGCGTCGTAGTGCCGCAGACGCTTGTGAAATCAATCGGCGACGTAATGATTGTTTCAAAGTCTGCAGTGCCTTCATACGATGAAGAGGGCGAAGCAGGCCAGAAAGCAGACGAGTAAATCGCCGTTTTTATTTTTTTCTTAGTATTCTCTTTTATTCAAGAAATGAGCAGTTATAGAGTACATAACTACGAAAAGATTATAAGCTAAGCCTTATTTACCTGCCGTTAATGATAAATATCAAAAATTCAGAGCTCATAAAAGAGTTACATGAAGAAATAGTGCCCAAAATACACAACACAAATATTGAATCTGGCAAACCAAAATGCGCAAGGGACCAGGTCCAAGGTTGTAGGGCAATTATCGGATTTAATACAAAAATGTCCTTACAAGGAATATACAAAATGGAAAGAGTGGTATCTGGCACAACAACCTCATGCAATTGATGATGCAACAAAGAAAGTCTTCGCTATGATCGAAGAGCTAAAGACAGCTATAAATAAAATAGATGAAAGTATGGTGAAGAAATGGGTCGCAGACCTGGTTTTGGATAAAACTTTTATGGGGCTGCGGTTTCAGGAAGTTATATTAAAAAGAATTGCAAAATTAAAAGGCAGCACATACCGTTTAGCGAATCCAAGTGAAGAAAGCAAAGGTATAGATGGGTTTATCGGTGAGATACCAGTTTCAATAAAACCAGAATCCTATAAAACAAAAGCAATGCTCAATGAAGAGATAAGCGTAAAGATCATATTCTATGAAAAGAAGAAAAGCTATTTTTCCTTAGATCTAAGCCAATTAGACTAATTATATTCTGCTTCAAATAGATTATTTTCCCGTTCTTGGATAGAAGCTAAAGAGGGGAATTTAAGGCCCAGTTCTTGCCTAGTCATAACCGGAAACTGATACTGCTCATTTATATATTTTAACTCCTTACTCTCCTTTTGCCTTTGCTCCACAAATTCTTTATGCCTCCTTATTCTTGCATCATTGTATAGATGGCATAGGGGGGCGGCATTTACTATTCTTTCACGGACCTTATCACCAAAGTTAGGGTCTATCTCTATGCCGAAGCTATTCCTTGACGAGGCTATGGACGCAACAGTCGTTGTGCCGGTACCCAAAAATGGATCTAAGACTGTATCCCCTTGAACTGAGAACATATTTATCAGCCTATATGCTAACTCAAATGGATAAGCTGCGCTCCTTTCTCTTAATTTCTCATCTCCAATCTTTTGGGAGAGCCCGTTTATGTCTTTCCATTTATCAGAGAACCATAGGTTTCTCTCTTCCCAAAAAAAAGCGCTTTTTTGCCTATTCAGTTTCTCTTCACTTTTCTTAAATTCTCTTTTGTGGCCTTTTCTTAATATAAGAATATGTTCGTGCTCTAAAGTTACATAAGCTCCAACAGGGAGCATGCCTGAGCCCATAAATTTATCGGGCTTGTTTGTTTCTTTCACCCATAATATTGAGGGAAGGGCATGAAAACCAAGCGAGAGAAAAGAATTAAGTATGCGCGCATGATTTGGATATATTCTAAAAGAGCTATCCAGTGTTCTTGTTGCATCTCCTATATTAATACAAGCTATTCCACCTGGTTTTAATACGCGGTACACCTCGCTCCATACCTTATCCAGCTCCTTATGTATAAGTTCAAAGGCAAGTTCGCCTTTTTGTTGGGATAATGCTTCTCCTATCTTGGGGTTTTGCCGTGAAAACATTTCATCCCACATTTGTATCATTGGATAGGGCGGAGAAGTAACTATCAAATCTACATTCTCATCTTGAATATTATCCATGCTCCTGGCATCCTTAAACAGAACAGTATGCGTCGTCTTCATATTCCCTCTTTTACGATACACCATGAATAATCTCTCTCTTTTTTAACTTTGCCCTTGCTTTTGCAAATCTTACTGACTTTCCGTAAGATTGTTACATTTAATAGTAGAAATTATCCATAAAACTAAAGTACCATGCTGGTTGTAGCCGCCTTCTTCGCAAGTATTAACCGTGGTTCCTCTTCCCGAGAAGCTTGAGAAAAGTTTATATATTGCATTACTTTAGTTTAAATCAGCCTCAGAGGGTAATAAATGGTGGAAACAACTACGTTTGGAAGTGTAATTGATTTCATGCAGAAGCTCGGCTTCTTTGATGTGATACTGCCTTTCCTGCTTGTTTTCACAATCGTGTTTGGAATACTTGAGAAAACCAGGATATTCGGCACTGAAAAAATAGGCGACAAGGATTACCCGAAAAAGAGCCTGAACTCGATGGTTGCTTTTGCAATCGCATTCTTCACAGTCGCTGCAAAGCAGGTTGTGACATCACTGCAGGTTTCGCTTCCGAATGTTGCACTGGTCCTGATAATAATGGTATGCTTCCTCATGCTTGCAGGCTCGTTCATGGGCGACAAGCAGTTTAATTTTGAAGGCAGGAAAGGATGGGTGGCGTTCCTTACAATAGTAATGTTCATAGCGGTTGTATTAATATTCCTGAACTCATTCGGCTGGCTTGACCCGATAATAGGGTATGTCAGCGCGCATATGTCGGGTGTCATCGTGCCTACAGTATTCATAGCAGTGGTTATCGGCGCGATATTTTTCGTTGTCGGCGGAAAGGGCGGCGAGGAAAAGAAGAAGGAGGAAAAGTAAATGGTATTTGAAAATATTGATTTCGCAGATCTGATAAAAACACTGGAACAGATGGGATTCTACCAGGTAGTCCTCCCGTTCATGCTCATATTCACAATAATGTTTGCAATACTCCAGAAGATAAAGCTGTTTGGAGACAAGACAAAAAACATCAATGTTGTTATTGCAGTAATCATCGCATTCTTTGTTGTAAGGGTGCCTGTGATCATAACAACAATAAACGAGTTCCTGCCTAAGGTTTCAATGCTGGTCCTGATTTTGCTTATGTTCCTGCTTATAATAGGCATATTCGGAATAGGCCCAACAGGATGGTCAGGCGCGCCTTTCCTGCTTGCAATGGCAGGAGCCGTATTCGGCATTGTGTGGGCTGTGTCAAGCTCAATACCCGGGTTTAGCGCAAGCCTGCCGTCATGGTTCAGGCTCACTTCGCAGGACAAGGCAATACTTTTGGCAGTAGGCATATTCGTCCTGTTGCTGTGGGTATTCAAGGAGAAGAAAGACAACGAGCCTTCTGCTTATGAAAAGTTCAAGACTGAATTCGGCCCTGGGATGTTTGGTGCCGGCGGCGGAGGAAAGGCTAAATAATGGCTTCAATAATGGATATAGGGATTCTGGATTATTTTGTTCCTGTATTCGTATTCCTGCTCATATTCGGCATTATATTCGCCCTGCTTGAGAAGGTTTCCATATTCGGAAAGAACAAGGGGCTTAATGCGCTGATTGCATTTGCAATAGCTTTCCTGTTTATTCTCACACCCGACCTGCTCGGCATAGTAAAGATAATGACGCCGTGGTTTACCATCCTGTTTGTATTCGTGATTATGATAGTGCTGCTCTTCATGTTTGTCGGAGTGAAGGAAAGCGTAATAACCGAAGCAATAACTGACAAGGGCGCATGGATAATCATTGTCATCTGCGTTATAATACTTATTTATGCAATGACGCAGGTTTACGGCTCGCAGATACAGAACATCAACACAGACGGCAACCTGACCGAGTCCGGCACATCTGTAACAAGCCAGATAGGCAAGGTAATATTCCATCCGAGAGTTCTTGGCATGTTCCTGCTTCTTCTTATCGCTGCGCAGGCCATAAGGACAATTGCAGCGCATACTAAATAGAACAGTTATTGGCTATTATAGTAAAAGTCTTTAATAATCGTATAAATAGTAAAGACTTTTACTGATAGCAAAACCCATTATTTGCCTTGTCAAAGACTTTTGCTATTAGTAAAACCCATCAATTATTCCTTACGAAAATTAATGGGTTTTACTATAGTGCTGAATGTTTAGACCAAAGTTATTTATTAAGAAAAGGCAGAGCTAATTCCATGAAATCCCTTACATAAGGATGCAGCCGGCCCCTGTGTTTTTGCTCATATTCGCCAGGCAAAACAACAGTCGGCTCTGCATGCAGCCTGTCCAGGTTTAATGAGCCGCGGGCTTTTGCAAAATACACAAAGTTTATTGTGTCTACTCCCCTGCCATGGCCAAAAGGGTCTGTTGAAAAGAAGGTTCTTGCATGCCCAAGCTCTGTTATGTCTTCAAGCTCTAGGCCTGATTCATTCTGCACTTTTTCTTTCAGGGACGCCCCCATATCCATGCCCCTGCTGACCCTGCCGCCCAATGGCCAAAGTATGCCCCCTGCAGGAAAGCTCAGCCTTCTGACCAGCAGGATTCCGCCGTTATAGCCTGCAAACACATCGTGGCACGGTATAACCAGGCTCCGATGCGCCTGCACATAGGCTTCAGTATCCATGGGCTGCGCTGTTAATCTGCCTAAATCAACTTCCATATCATTCTCAACTGCATAAGTTTTCATTAATTTAACCGGAGAATATCCGCTTTTAAAGGTTATGGATCTTGCTACTTTCCAGGAATTATTCTAAAAGGGCATCCAAATAAGGCGGAGCTCCGCTGCACTTTCGTTTATTAAATCATTTTAAAAGATAGAAACAATTCCCTTCATGCCGGAGGCCTGCCATCACTTCTCTCTGCGTATTAGCGTTACATCGGGGGCCTCGTTTGCAAGCCTCTCAAGGCAGCCTTCCCGGATGGCCCGGGCGAGGGCGTGAAGTGAACGGGCTTGTGCCTCAAATACCATCTCGCATGCTTTTTGCGCCTGTTCGTTATGGTCTATGTAAGCTAAAAACTCCGGGCTTGCCTCCCCTTTCACTGTGAGCATGATAAATTGGCAGTGGTATTTAGGCTCTATGTGCGTTAGCGCTACATTATACAACTTTAATGCAGACTCTAATGCTTCATCCCGCATCCTGATTAATCTTTGTATAGCCTCATCCTGCGGCTTGTATACCAAGGTGTGCAGTAGAATTTTTGCTTCTTCTTCCATCTTACTTCTTTCTCTCTCGCAGGTCTTCCACTATCCTGTTCAGCTCTTTTATGTTGGCTGTCAGGGGCTCGAGAATCTTCTGCATGACCTGCTCAAGGGCCTTCATATCAGTGGAAAGGTCTCTCATTGAGCCTTCATACTCGCCCACTTTTCCGACAACAGCTGCCTGCACAGTGTCAAACCTTGACTGCAGCCTTAATATTTCCTGTTTTGCAGCTTCCAGGTCATCCTCAACCTGCACTTTCCATGTTGTGATGTCACCCATGCTTGTGAGCAGCTCTTTCCATTTCTCATCAATTATTTCCTCAACAACAGACTGCATTTCATCATAGCCCAGCGCAGGAGCGGCAGGCATCATAGGCATTTCAGCGGAAGGCGACATAGACATTTGCTGGGAAGGCATAGGCGAAGGTGACGGCGCCGGGACCGGTATTTCCTCTTCAACCCTGTTTATTGCAGACACCTGCATCTCTTCGTTAGGATTAGTTGTTTCGTCAGGCATTTTGCGCTACCTCCCTTTTTGGGCTTACCTCTTTTTTTATGACTGGAGCCTTGGCTTCCGCGGGCTTTGGCGTCTCACCAAGCCTTCTAAGCTCCCTCTGAAGTATGTTCTTTACGTCTGTTTCTGTTACAAAGTTAATAGGGTTCCACATCTTAATATACTTTTCCAATAGCTTTACCTCGTCCTTTCGCGAGAAATTCGCAGCCTCTTCTGACAAATGCTTGAGTATGTTTTTCACCCTTTCAAGGTCATTTTTCATGTCCCTGATTTCCATGTCAACAACTTTTATGTCCTTTGTGAGCTTCTTGTGGTGCTCAATCATGTTCTCGTTCACTATAAGAAGCCTTTCGCTCATCAGGGTGTACTTGCTTTCAAGAATCCTTACCCTGTTCACAAGCTCGACTATTATGTCCTGCCCCTGCTGTTCAGCCTCTCCTTGCATGCTCTAATTAAAGGGAATTGTGTTTATATAGCTAACGATGGCCGGTAGTTGTTAGTAATTAGTACTTAGTTATTAGTTGGTAGGAAGTGGCGGTAGGCTGTAGGTTGGAATGAAGCGGTAGAGAAAGCCCGCCTCCGGCATGAATTAAGGCATTTTAAGCATTGCAAGATAGTTTAATAAATTGCAAACGCAATTAGGGTATGATGAGCTTTTTCAAGAAGGGCGAGTTAAGGCTGCTTTGGCCGTTTTACTTTAATGATTTGTTCATGAGCATGCTCTTTATTTATCCAATATTTTATATTCTGTATTTCCGTGAATTGGGGTTTTCATTGGCGCAGATAGGATTCTTGGCTTCTGCTTACGGATTAGCAACCATTATATTTGAAATACCGACAGGCGCAATAGCAGATATATGGGGAAGAAAGATTTCCACAATACTCGGCTGGTTCTTGGCAGGCATTGCAATGATTGCTGTAATGTTTACAGGCAATTTCTATTTAATTATGGTGCTATTTTTTGTCAGGGGTGCTGTTGGAACATTGCGCTCAGGAGCCGAGGATGCGTGGGTTGTTGATTTGCTGAAGCATAAAAAAAGAAAGGAGCTTATTCATGATTTCTATTCCAAGCGGCAGAGCTTTTATAGCGCGGGCGTGGTTGTGGCAGGAATTATTGGGGCTTTTTTGGTTAAGATATTTGGTTTACGAATAATATGGCCTGTGACAGGGATTATAATGATAGCAACTGCTATTGTATTCCTCTTTGGGCAGGAACATTTTTTAAGGAATAAAAAAATGCAGGGGATAGCTCAAAGGGCAAAGGCTATTTTTAGCCATAGCATGAAATCAATAAATTATTCAATGAAGCATAATGTCATATCCCTGCTTATATTCTCAGGAATGATATGCATAATTGTAACCAATTTTGCATATGATATAACATGGTTCCCGTTTTTGCAGAATCTCGGGCTTAAAGATTACTGGTTCGGGTATCTTATATCTGCAAGCTGTGTTTTGGGCATTTTTATCCCTTATTTCACAAAAGCACTTTCCATAAAAGCCGGCGGGTACAAGCGATACCTGATTCTTATCCTTTCATTGCAGGTATTTCTGCTTTTGTCAGTATTATTTGCGAAATGGATGCTCATGGCTGTTGTCATTTATCTTTTATTTATGATAACTTTTGACTTTTTTGGCCCTGTGCGGGTTGCTTATTACCAGCATTTCCTTCCTTCAAAGATGAGGGCGACGATAGACTCGTTCAGGGGCATGCTGTATTCCCTTGTTGGAATCATAGCGGCGCCATTGGGTGGGTTCATAGCAGACAAGATAGGCCCGCAGATTACGATTGCGATAGGCGGGATACTGTTAATACCTGCCATACTTCTTTACCTGAAGATTAAAGGCGACGTCGTGCCGAAGTAATCAGCTTTCTATTAATCTCCGGCATTATACGTGCACAAATCCACGATACTTTACTTCTTGCTGTGCCCGTAGGCCCTTATTTGGTCTATAACCAGCTGCAGCATCATGGCAATATATTCTTTATAGTTGCCGTTATCTGCAAATTCAATCGCCTTGTAATATTCTTCCCTTTTTTCTATAGGAATAAAAAACATAGGAAGTCCTTTTTTCATCAATATCAGGTTCATGACTGCCCTTGCAGTTCTCCCGTTTCCATCTTCAAATGGGTGTATCCATGCAAGCTTTGCATGTACTATGGCTGCCAGCTCAAAAGGATGCAGCTTGCCCTTGTTTGCGCTATACCATTTTAAAAGATTAAGAATATGCTTTTTTACTTCTGTGTGCTTGGGCGGAATGTGTTCTGAGCCAAATATCTGGACATCAAAAAATCTTATTCTCCCGCCATAAACCACACCTGTATTCTTAGTGAGTATTCCATTCATTTTTTCCAGCAACCTTGTGTTTATCTCCCCCTTATAGGATTTTATGAATTCCAGGCATTCCCTGCCGTTTATCGCCTCATTATAATCTTCTGCTGTAACTCCGGATGGAATAACCTTGTCTTTCAGGATAAGTGCGGTTTGTCTCAGCGTAAGCCTGTTGCCTTCGATAGCATTGCTGTGGTACGTAAACCTTATCACAAAATCTTCATTTAGCTTGTCTTTTATGCTTTTAGCGGTATGCTTTAGCCATTCTGCATAGCCTGCTTTTAAGTCCTGCAGTGTTTCAGCATCATGTTCGGAAAGGTAAGGATATTTTGATTCTTTTGCATACGCCTTCGCTTTTTTTTCAATTTTTCCGGCAAGCAGGATTAATTTTTTATTGGAGGGCTTCTTATCTCCGAGAAAGATCCTTATTTTCTTCCACTTTTTTTGGGATACTCTTATATTCTTTGTAAGGTAATAGTAATCCTTGCTGCCCTGCTTTAATGTTTCAATATAGCTCATATAATATTATACGTGCACATAATATATAAATGTTTCGGCTGTTTGTGCCCATATATATGGGCCAGCTTTTCCTGCCCCCCGCTAACTGCTACTGTCTACCGGCTACAGCCTCCGTTTGCTAATCTTTATATATCTTTGTGCCTTAATTTATCATGAAAAAGAGGCTATATATGGCAGACATGACAAAAATACCCGCGGGAGGGTATGAGATTGTAAAAGAGGGAAACGAGGAGATTATGCGCGTTAATTACGAGCATGCACCTTACTCGCCTGCAATTGAAGACAACGCCCTTGTCATGATGGATGCGATTGACAAGCTTGCAGAAAACCCGTCTGTTGCGAGAATCGTGTTTGTCCAGAGGCGCTTCTATGAATACCCGTATGACCAGACGCAGATGCTTGTGGAGGTTGCAAACCTTTACAGCTACCTTGTGAAGTCAAAGAAAGTGCTGAGCCCTGACTCGCTGGGAAGCGCTTATGAGCAGCAGGGGACGCTTGCCGAAAGGTATGCAATAGTGCACATGATTGTGTTTGACCTGCTGCGCTCTGACCCG
This sequence comes from Nanobdellota archaeon, assembly GCA_013329215.1. Lineage (GTDB taxonomy): Archaea > Nanobdellota > Nanobdellia > SCGC-AAA011-G17 > GW2011-AR17 > UBA9640 > UBA9640 sp9640u. The sequence goes on from DUKS01000007.1 coordinate 14,671, forward strand.
CTCGGCTCTTATGTTGAATTGAAGCGCGTCCTTAGGGCTGAGGAGGCAAAGCTGAAATCAGCAAATGACCCGAGGCAGATTGAGTCAAAGGAAATTTTCCTTAACCTGCTTAACGCCGTCCTTAAGATGTTTGAAGAGCTGAAGCTGGTAAAATCGTCCTCACAGTACCTGTCCGGCTACAACCTCGGCGACAGGAGCATTTACAAGCTTTTTTTCAGGGCAGTCATTGCGCCTGACTTTATGTTCACAAGAGTCATGGCCAATCCGCCGATGGGCGGTGAGGAAATGGAAGTGTACAGCATTGACAAGGACACTGAAGTGACAATATTCAGGACAAATGATGACATAAAATTCCTCTACCACATGACGCCGCCCGAGTTCAAGATAAGCGAGGACAAGTACACGCTTGTTGACCTGGCAAAGACAGTGCTTTCAGAGCACCAGCCCAAGGAAGAGCATTTCCTTGACCCGCAGAAGCTCAGGAACACGTTTTCAAACATAGGCAAGGACCTGATTAGGGAGCTTGCTGAAGAGCAGGGCGTTGACCTCAGCATGAAAGACATTAAGATGCTTACTGAAATCCTTCTCAGGCACACAATCGGCTTTGGCTTTATGGAGCTTGTGCTTAAGGACATAAGGGTGCAGGATGCGCAGGTGAACTCGCCCAACGGAGAAACGCCTATTTTCGTGGTGCATGACACATACGGCAACTGCACTTCAAATCTCATACCGGCAAGGACAGACACAGACAGCTGGGCCTCAAAGTTCAGGCTCCTGAGCGGAAGGCCGCTGGATGAGGCAAACCCAATACTGGACACAGAGCTGCAGCTGCCTGACTCAAGGTCAAGAGTCTCAATGATTACAAAGCCGCTAAACCCGTTCGGCCTTGCGTTCTCATTCAGGAGGCACAGGGATGACCCATGGACACTTCCATTGTTTGTAAAAGCAAGAATGGTTAATCCGCTTGCAGCCGGATTGATAAGCTTTCTCATAGACGGAACCAGGACACTATTGATTGCAGGGACAAGGTCAAGCGGTAAAACCTCAGTGCTGGGCGCGTGCCTGATTGAAATAATGAGGAACTCAAGAATACTTACTGTCGAAGATACCCTGGAGCTTCCGACAGAGGCATTAAGAAAACTGAACTATGACATCCAGCCGCTGAAAGTAAGGGCTGCGCTTATGGAGGGCGGCACTGAAATGTCAGCTGCAGAAGGCATAAGGACTTCATTAAGAATGGGAGACAGCGCGCTTATCATAGGTGAAGTAAGGAGCAAGGAAGCTATTGCATTGTACGAAGCAATGAGAATAGGCGCAATGGCAAACACTGTCGCGGGCACTATACACGGCGATTCCCCATACGGTGTTTTTGACAGGGTTGTAAATGATTTGGGTGTTCCGAGGACTTCGTTCAAGGCAACTGATGTAATCATAGTTGCAAACCCACTGAGAAGCCCTGACGGCCTGCATAAATGGAGAAGGGTGACGCAGATTACAGAGGTGAGGAAGGAGTGGGAGCAGGACCCGCTTGCAGAAGGCGGTTTTGTTGATTTAATGCGGTACAATGCGCAGACAGACCAGCTTGAGCCTACTCCGGAGCTGATTAACGGCGAATCCGAAATACTGAAAGCGATAGGGGCAAATGTCAAGGAATGGGTTGGCAACTGGGACGGCATATGGGACAATATAATGCTCAGGGCTGACACGAAAAAGCTTCTTGTTGATTATGCGGCGCGCACAAAGAATCCCGCTATGCTTGAGGCTGCGTATGTGGTGCAGGCAAACGACATGTTCCACAGGATTTCAGAGAGCGTGCTTGAAGATACAGGGCACCTTGATTCAAAGCGAATTCTGTTTGAGTGGGAAGAGTGGCTGAAGAAAGAGATAAGGAAAAGCGTGATGAAATAGGAGTTAGTGATTGGTTGTTAGCACGTGGGCGGTAGCTGATAATAAAGGCCGGCCTCCGGCGTGAAGGGAATTGTTTCTATCTTTTAAAATGATTTAATAAACGAAAGTGCAGCGGAGCTCCGCCTTCTATGTTTAAGAATCCGTTAGTTTAATAAAGCGCACCTATTTCTCCAGCCGTATGGAAATTGACAATTTGCCTATAATCAGCACATCCGGAATCGCTGTTGACATAGACGAAACTCTTTCATGGACAGTGGGCTATGTTATGGAGCAGATGCAGAAATTGTTCGGCAATCCTGAAAATATTTCCGTTAGGGAGATGGTTGCCAAATACCGGTATACCCAAAATGTCCCGTATTGGCAGTCTGAGGATGCCCTAAGGTGGACTAAAGAGAATAGAATGTCCAATGAATTGCAAAGGGCGCTTCCTTTAATTGAGAATGCTGATATTTATCTCCACGAAATACACAAGATAGTCCCTGTTGCTGCATATATAACTATGCGCCCACAAGCTGTCCTTGAAGGGACAGCGGATTGGCTAAGGGGGCACACATTTCCTGAAGCCCCAATCATATGCATGCCAGATAATATTAAATTTGAAGAAGGCATTGCCTGGAAAGGAACGCTTTTGGGAAAATTATACCCTGCTGTGAAAGGAATCATAGACGATAATGCAGGCCTGCTTAAGCATTTGCCGGCAGATTACGAAGGCATTATTTTTGTATACGACCATGCGCAGATAGACAGCCTCTTAAACGCAGTCCCATGCAAAGACTGGCAGGCTGTATATGAAGAAATCAGGAAAAGGTTTTAGGCGTTCTCTTTCTCTCCTACTAATAACCAAGAACTAACAACTAATCACTAATAATCAATAACTGCCAATCACTAACTACCTTTATAAATCAGAAAACCCTATAAAATCACATATTTAGAACTGTAAAAAGAGGAAAGAATGGTCTGCGAACTAAGTTCGTGGACCTTCGAAGGAACAGAGTGAACTGAGAATGGTTTTGCTAGGCCCGAGCCCAAACGCGGAAAAGATAATGGGAAAGTACGGCATGAAGATAGACTCAAGAATAAAGCCCAACATGATGGACCTGCCCGGGCCGGACAGCGTTTTCTCAAAAGACTACTCAACATTCAGGGACGAAGCGCTGAGGGAAAGCACGGGGTTTTATGAGCAGGCATGCAACTTTGCAGAGCGCATAATAAAGGTCGAGCCAAAGCCTGAAGATGTTCCAAAGCTGGAGGAAGCAATCAGAAGAGTGCACCTGAATATTACTCCAACGGGCGCATACTCGCTTGGCACGCTTTCAATGATTCTGCTTATGCTGCTTGGCGGGCTTATACTCATAATCTCATATTTCCTGCAATTGGCAGGGGCTATAGACAGCGTGCAGCTCATGCTTCCTGTTATCCTAATTCTCGGCGGCGTAATAGCGCTGAAGCCGGTCAGCAAATACCCCCTGCACCTTTCAATGAAATGGCGCCTGCAGGCCTCCAACCAGATGGTCCTCTGCATTTTATACATTGTCATGTACATGCGCCACACTTCCAATCTCGAGCATGCAATAAAATTTGCAGGAGAGCACATCGGAAACCCGCTGGCGCTTGACCTGAGGAAGCTTGTGTGGGATGTTGAAACCCAAAGGTATTCCACAATAAAAGAGGCGCTGGACATTTACCTTGAGCAGTGGAAAGACTACAATCTTGAGTTTGTTGAGTCGTTCCACCTGATTGAATCTTCATTGTTTGAATCAAGCGAGCAGAGAAGGGTTGAGCTTCTTGAGAAAGCGCTTGAAGTAATGCTTGAGGGCACTTACAACAACATGATGCACTATGCGCGCGAAACGCAGAGCCCGATCACAACGCTGCACATGCTTGGAGTCATACTTCCTGTATTGGGCTTGATAATACTTCCGCTGATAGGCGCATTCCTTGGGGTAAGATGGTACCAGCTTGCAATCATTTACAATATCGCCCTTCCGATAGGCGTATACTTCATGGGCTATAACATAATGGCCAAAAGGCCCATAGGCTATGCGCAGACAAACATCTATGAGGAAAACCCGAAATACAGGAGCATGAAAATGTTCATGATGGGCGGGCAGGAGGTTGAGCCGAAGAAAGTTGCGATGATTCTCGGCATTTCAATCGGGCTTATAGGCCTGCTTCCGATCATAATCCATCTCATACTTCCTGGAATGGACCTGCCCATTGTTTTAACAGACCCTGATAAGCCGTTCGGCATGCTGCTTGATTACAAGGATGTCGGCGGCAAAATGGCAGGCCCGTTCGGCATCGGCGCGTCACTGCTAAGCCTGATGGTGACGCTTGGCGTTGCAGTAGGTATTGGATTTTATTACAAAATCAGGTCCAACAGGCTGATAAAAGTCAGGGATGAGTCAAAAAAGCTTGAAGGCGAGTTTCAGGGCGCATTGTTCCAGCTCGGCAACAGGCTCGGCTCCGGGATACCCACTGAGATGGCGTTTAGTTCGGTGGCGGAAACACTCCACGGCACGCCGACAGGCACTTTCTTTTCAATAGTTGACAGCAACATCAGGCAGGGGGGCATGAGCGTAAGGGATGCGATATTTGACGAAAAGCTCGGCGCAATAAACAGCTACCCAAGCTCATTGATTGACAGCTCGATGAGGGTGCTTGTTGAAACTTCTGAAAAAGGCTCGGCCGTAAGCTCAAAGGCAATGATAAACATATCGTCTTACCTCGACAGGATAAACAAGGTCAATGAAAGATTAAAGGATTTGCTTGCTGAAACAGTAAGCTCGATGAAAGCGCAGGTCTCATTCCTTTCACCTGTAATATCGGGCATTGTCGTCGGGATAGGCACCATGATAACCACTATAATAGGGGGGCTTGGCTCTGCGCTTGCCATGAACACAGGAGAAAGCGGGGATGCGGCGGCAAGCTTTGGCGGCGCATCATCAATAACAGATATGTTCAAAATACAGGACCTAATGCCGCCGTTTTATTTCCAGATTGTGGTCGGGATTTACCTGATTGAAGTCGTTTACATACTTACAGTGCTTGGAAACGGCATTGAAAACGGAGTTGACAAGCTGAATGAGGAACATTTGCTCGGCAAAAACTTATATAAGAGCGCTGTCTTTTATATTATAGTCGCTGCGGCAACAATGCTGGTGTTTAACCTGCTTGCTTCAATGATAGCTACAAGAGTTGCGACGGCAGGCGCATAAAAAGAGGAAAAAACCAATGGCGATGAGAAGCGTGGTATTGCTGATAGTGGCAATATTGCTTGGAATAGCAGTAATCCTGGCTGTAATGAAACTGAGAGGGGCATCATTATAATGAGAAAAAGAGGCGCAATAGAAACAAGCACGCTCGTGGCAATGATACTATTGCTGGCATTCCTTATCATAGTAGCAACAGTCATATTTGCAAATGATATCAGCTCAGAAGACATGAAAAAGTTCGGCTGCTGGGCTTCGAACGGGCTCAAGTCAAGCAACATTGCATTCAAGAAGATGCTGCCGACAACATGCGAGCTGATAAATGTTGAAGAGCCAGTGGACATGCCGCAGCTCGTAAGCATGATGAAAGACGCGTGGTGGATGTACGGCAAGGGAGACTGGGACTTCGGGATTGTCAAGAAGGAGATTCCTGTATACTATTTCCAGGTAAAGGAAGACATACCTTTTGCAAAATTAATCGAGTATATGGTGGCGCACAAAGACGGGGACATTGCCAAAGGCCTTGAAGACAGCGACTACCATTCTTTTCAGAAAGGCGCCGAGGGGCAAAGGCTTTGCACCGGAAGGTATGTGGGAAATGCCGAGGAAGGGGAGAGGGCTGTGCTTAAAAAGAGCACTGAAGATAAGCCCCACTTCTACTTCATAATGTTCTGGGATGACACAAGCGTGATAGGAATGGGAAAAGAGGAAGGTGACAAGATGGTGCTTGCAGGAAAACCGCAGCTTAAGGATGAGGGCAAATATTACTGCTGGTCCATATTTGACATGACACACAGAAGCACAATAGAGCCGGGCGCGACGCTTTTTGGCATAAGCCTGGAAAGCGTGGGGAACCTGGGGTGGGGCTGAAATGAGGTTCAGGGACAAAAACGGGAAGCTGGCGCTTGAATACCTTGCAGTCATAGTATTGGGCCTGCTGCTGCTTGTGGCAATGCTAATATTCAGCACAAAAGTCAGGGAAAAAGTTGTTGATGCAATCAAAAGTTTTGTAAGCATCATAGGAAGGAAATAATATGCTTACCGAGCCGCATGCGAAGTCGCGCGAGCGAAGCGAAGTGTGTCTTGGAGTGACAGCGGCAAAGGTAAGTATTCGAGAACAGCAGTTCTCGGATATTCGAAAACCAAAGGTTTTCGAATACCTTGAACGAAATGGAGTGAAGTGAAAATGGAAATGCCTGAATGGGTGACATACGCAATCATAGTGCTTGCGGTAATACTTGTAATAGGGCTCGTGCTGGTAAAGTTTTATCCTGAGACATGGAGCGAGATTTCCGGCGTTGCAGAAGAGGTTTTCCAGATAGGGATTGAAAAGAAGCAGGACGAGGCTGCAATCGAGGTCATGGACGGCACAATACAAAGCATTGTCGCGTGCATAACAAATGCGGTTGAGAGCTGCGGGTGCAGGATAGACACAAGCACGCTGCCAAAGGGATATTCAATAGTCATGCAGAACAGGGTTGAGGAAGGCGGCAAGAAATACATACTGTTAAATGCAATCAGGCAGGAAGATTTCGTAGGCACAGGGCAGAAGATAAAGGACATAAGCCTGAGGCTTGCAGTTGCAGGCAGCGTTACTGCAAATGGTGCAGAAATAAAAGGCATTGCATGCAGGGAGCTCCTGCCAAAGAATGTGAGCAAAGAAGATGACACTGATTATGAAAACCTGATAATCAGGAATGACAACGGCAATATAAGGATTACAGCAGGCAATGAGGGGCCGTTTGCGTTTTACGACGAAAGCATCAGCCTGCAGCTCTTCAAGACAGGGAACAATGCATGCCTTATCACTAACGCTGTTGAAGCAGTGACACATTCATATTCGGCATTTGGAGACGGCACAGATTCTGCGCCTTACTGGATTTCGCTTTATAAGAAAAAGCCCGTGGCGGCGTTTTTCCCCGAGATAACAGAGACTTTGGGCGAGATACCCGGCATGAGAGAAAGGCGGGAAGCGGCACAGGAGAAAGAAGCATTGTTTGGGCAGATAAGCAGGCTCCCGTTATGCTCGGGCACAGCGATAGGCGGAATTGCCGCGGGATATGGAACTCCATGGCCTATTGCATCCGATGCAATCGTGGGGTTGGCATTATGCGCAGGCAAGTATAAGCAAGGCGATGCAGAAGGCACTGAAATAAGAATCAATGCAGCGCCCGGAACAGATATTTCAGTCCCATTGCATGCCGGGGTTGTCACTGATTACTGCACCGAAAACTGCGGAGACGAAGGCAAGTCAATAACAATATATGAAGTATTTAACCACGAGGCCAACTGGCCGACAGGCAGGCTCATAAGACTAACAGGCCTCAGCGAAATAAAAGCAGGCATGGCTAAAGGGGAAGTCAAGGTGGAGCATAGGGACGTATTGGGCATAGGAGGCGTATGGACAGTAAGCGGAACAAATGTTTCAGAAGGTGAGACCATAGGGAAAGCAGGAAACACAATCGGGTTCATAGAAGCATACGAAAGGATGCCTGGAAACATATACAGGATTGAATGGGGGAGCAGAACCCCCGACAATGGCATAATCAGAGAGGCCCTAATCCCCGGCAACATAAAAGGGAGATTCTGCATGCTTCCGCGGCTTGCTGAAGAGAAATACAGCGGAGAAGGGTGCGAAGCTATACAAAAGTTTGTGAAAGAGTCATGTATGTCCCTGGCAGAGGAGCTTGCAGGAGACACGCATTCGCTTGACTACCTGAGAGAGCAGATTGCCGGGCTCAAGGACGGGGAGCACAAGGAAATAATGCTTGATTTCCAGGGGCACAATTTTCTTATGGGATTAAAGAAAGGGCAGAGTGAGTTTGGCGACAACTGGTGGAAATGCAGGGGGGGTGATGCGCTTGGAGAAGCAGGCACAATCTCAAGGCCGGGCGGAAGCTATCCGTCAGAATGCTACAGCAACGATGTGCCATGCATATGCCTTGCAGGCAGCCGCCTTGAAAGCCTCAGTAAGGGCAATTGCAGGGCTTTATGGCCGATAGGGTTCCAGCCGGTTTTCATGAAAAGCGGCGGCGAATGCAATGACAACGATGATAATTTCGGCCCGTTAGTGTACTCCGGCGGGGGCTATAGCAAGGTCATTATACAAAGGAGCGGAAAAATACTGGGCATGTGTTCAAGCTTCCCGTGCATATAAGATGGAATCAAAATGGATGAATATCCGGTAGCTTCGGTTGTCTTCATTATTCTTGTGATAGCCGGGCTTGGCTTGGGGCTGGCGCTTGCTATAGAGTTGATGTTTGGTGCGCAGGAGGAGCCCGCAAAGCAGGACTATGCATTCTACCAGCAGAAGCAGGAGGTTGCAAACGCATTCCACAACCTGGCAAAGGCATACCAGGACTGCGTGCTGGAAACAAACTGCATGTGCGGCATATACAAGCTGAAGTTTCCTGAGAAATATTCCATAAGGATGCAGAATGAAGGCCGCAATGTAAAGCTCACCTTGCTTGAGGGAGGGAAAGAGCTCCTTTCAGAGACAATAAACAATATCAACACCGGTGTTCTTGAAAGCAAAACAGACAAAACCTGCGGGCTTGACGGCATTGCATCCGTGCATGCTGACGGCAAAAGATGGTACCTGCAGGAAGGGGAAAATATAGAGATGCAGTACCTGCCTGATTCCATTGAAGAGATATACAAGCCGTCTGAGGGAAAAGCGTGCATTATCACGGAATCCATGATTATAAACACAAACGAGACCAAAGAGAGCATGGAAGATTATTTTGGCAACCTGCCCAGGTGCACATTCAAGAAAAAGAAAAAGGAAGAGCTGGCCCTGAGCTCATTCAGCGCATTTGTTGAAGAGTTCAATGACTGCGGCGGGATTGGCGCAAAAGAGGAAGCATGCATGTGTGATTTCAGCAGGATAAGCCTGCCTGAAGAATATGAAATAAGGGCAGAGCTTGACGGCGGCATTACGAGGTTCACGCTGTTAAGGCTGAAGCAGGGATTCGAGCCTGAAAAAACAATGCTTGAAATGGACGGCAGCTCGGCTGTGTTTGCAGAGCAGAAAGACAACCCTGAATTTTATCCCGCCGGCGGATGCATAAAATCAAAGAATGGCAGTACAAAATATTACGAAAACTGCGGGGAACGCGCGGCGCAGCTAAAGGCGGTGTTCTTCAGCAACAGGACAAAGGCGGGTTTCCTTGCAAATGCGAAGGGCATTATCAGGCTTGACGGCACAAGGGTAAACAGGGCGAACATAGAGCCGTGCATGATTACGAGAAAAAACATTTATGAGTATGCCTGGCCTGTTGAAAAGCTGAACAATGTGTTCTATGCAGGCAGCTGCTTCGGCCCGGGAGAAAACAACTGCGGGAAAGGAATAAGCATGCCGCAGAAAAACGGCGCACCTGTGTTTGCGGCGGATGACGGGCTTGTCGAATATGTAGGCGCGAACACAATCAGGCTTAAGCACACAATGGGCATAAGGACGTTTTATGAAAACGTAATGCCATTGCCGGGGCTCAATGTAAAAGACATTGTTTCAAAAGGGCAGAAAATAGGCGCTGTAAGCTCTGCCGCAAATCCGCCAGCATTATTATTTTCCATATCTGACAAGCTGGCAAACGCAAACCTGCTTGAAGACAGCCAGATATGCAGGGAAAGGGAAAACAAGGCGGGTGCGATATCCGTATTCAGGTACGGCGTATATTATGTAAATCCTGCATGCTATTTCAGCGAGCCGGTCAGGAACAGCATTGTGTACCCGAACAAGTGCGAAACAATGTTCAGGGGCTGCGATATTTATGGCAATGAGGAAACCCCGAAATATGACATAAGGCTGAAAGTGCTTGTCATACCCGTAAACTGGGAGCGCCAGCTGTCTTATTTATTGTATGCAAACAATGCGCTTGAAAAGTTCCTGCGCGCAATACCGCTTGAAGACTGCCCGCAGAGGTTCAGCAAGATGTTTGTTGACGGCAGGACTGATTTCGGTGAAAACTGGTACGGGGGAAGCTGCATCGTAGAGCACAGCGGCAACTGCCTTTCAAATGCGCTTGAAACAATAAAGAAATGCGCAGAGCAGTACAGGGAAAGGACAGGGGAAAGCTATGATTTTGTTGTAGGGGTTGATGATTCGAACATAGCAAACTATCCTGAATGCAATTTTGCAGACAGGGGCTGGACCAATGAGAAGTCGGATGCTGCAATTGTTGAAGCGCAGAACGCGGCAGACATGCTGCACGAGCTCGGGCACAAGTTCGGGCTCAGGGACCAGTATTGCGACTGCTCTTCAACTGCATCAAAGGCAATGTGCGGGTTTTCATCATGGCCCAACCCGCTGAAGAAAGAGCTCGGGTGCGGAAGCAGTTGCTGCATAGATGCTGTTGAAAGCTATCCCTACATGGAAGGCTGCAGATGGTGCTCGGGAAACCTTGACATAAATGCAAAGGACACCAATAATGATAAAATGCTGGACTCCGGAAGGAAGACTGCAATGTCAAACTTTATAGACTCTGACCGGTACAGCATAGACGAATACCTTATGATAAAATCAAGCCCTATGATGCAATGCACATGAAAAAAACAATTACACTGGCAATGGCGGCGCTGCTGCTGGCGCCTTTTGTGATAGCTGAAGCTTTAACGCCCGTGCTTGAGGCAGACATTACTGTTTTCAGGTACGATACAGCTGCAATGGAGCTTAAAGTTGGCAATGGCAGGGCTGCAGCTTATAATAATGAAAGCGGGGATTACAGGCTTGCGATAACTGATTCTGCAGGCAATATAGTCTGGAGCAGGGATTATGACCTTAAGTTTGTTGAGCTTACCAATCCCCCTTCTTCCTCGGAATATGAGATGATAACAGAGAAAATAGCATACGACAGCAGGATGTATGAGCTTGCGTTTTATCATGATTCAATGCCTCTTATCCGCAGGTACCTGGATTTCTGCGACGCAAACACAGCCTGCGACAGGAAAGAAAATGCAGTCTCTTGCCCTATGGACTGCCCTGCTTCTGACAAGGACAATGTATGCATAAATTCCGCTGACGGCTTATGCGACCCTGATTGCATGAAAGGGATTGACCCAGACTGCACTGCATTGGCAAAAAAGAAGATGAATCTGACTATTGTTTCTATCGTGATTATTGCAGCAATACTGCTGATATTGGCCTGCATTCTGGGCGCAAAGCACAGGGAGCTGAAGCGCCTCGCAAAGAAGGCGAAAGAAAGATATCATAAGGCGATTTCAGAGCTAAAGGAAATGGGAAAGCCTGTAAAGAAGAAACCCCACAGAAACCTTTAGTCATTGATGTTCCTAACCTCACGCAAAGCGTA
>DUKS01000050.1 GCA_013329215.1 Nanobdellota archaeon
GGGTTCGAATCCCGGCCGGCGCAGCTTTTTTTAATGCTAATTAAAAGCAGGCAACACTTTCTGCCGAAGGCGGGCCTTTCCTAACGTTTATATACCTTGTTTTACACTTCCATAGCATGCCGTCAGAAACATCAGCAGGCGCTGTGATATACAACAAGGGCAAATTCCTGCTATTGTACAGAAAGGCGCATGAGCACTACAGGGAGGGCTGGTTCTTTGTCCGCGGGCTTTTTGAGCCGAATGAGGAGATAGAGCAGGTTGTAAGGCGGGAAGTGGAAGAGGAAACAGGTATAAAGGGGCTTTTCTTTGTCAAGGGGTTTAAGGAAACAGTGGAATGGTTCTACAGCAAGGAAGGCAAGACAGTGCACAAGACAGCAATATACCTTTTTGCCGAGACAGCTGCTGAAAAAGTGACTATTTCAGAAGAGCACGACGACTATGCATGGCTGCCTTTCCAGGAAGCTTATGCAAGGCTGACATTTGAAAATGACAAGCAGATAATAAAGAAGGCCCATGATTTCATTGAGCGGAAGAAGAGAGAATAGCCAAGGAAACGCTTATAAGATATTATGCCCTTAATATCAGCATGACAAATGCAGCAACGCACATCCTTGTGCCATTGATTCTTGCAGACATATACAGGGATTACATTGCAAGAAAGAAGTTTCACCTGTTCTATGTGCTGGTTGCAGGCATTGCAGGGCTTTTTCCTGACATTGACATTGCAATTTACTGGATTCTTAACCTTTTCAGCAAAGTTCCGATAGGGGCCGTGCACAGGCAGTTCACGCACACCATTTTCATTCCGCTTGCATTTCTCCTTGTTGCGCTGCTGTGGAAAAAGAACAGGAAAGCTGCGCTGTTTTTCGGCATGATAAGCTTCGGCATATTTACGCACCTTGTTCTGGATGTGCTGTTCGCGGGCCAGATTGCGCCGTTTTACCCGTTCAGCCAGGTTCCAATAGGGCTCAACCTGCTTTCTATGCTCGGTATAGAAGCGGGTATATTTCCTACAGTGCTTGACGGCGTGCTATTAGCTGGCTGGCTCATACATGAGTTTGTCAAGCACAGGATAAGGGATTTTATATGAAGTTCAGGCACAGGTATTATAAGCAGAATGGCATCATGCTGCATTATGTAGACATTGGCAGGGGCAGGCCTTTAATATTCCTCCACGGAGTGCTGGCAGACGCGCTTACGTACAGGAAATGGCTTCTGCTGCTTGCAAAAAAATACAGGGTAATCGCGCCTGACCTGCCATGCTTCGGAACATCAGGAGCGCCAAACAAGCCGTGGGACTTCAATGATTATGCTGATTTGTTCAATGCGCTCGCCGCATCACTTGCGCTTAAGGATATTATTGTGATAGGCCATTCATTCGGCGGCGGGATTGCATTATGCATGGCTGCAAAGAACAAAAAAATATCAAGGCTCATACTTCTTGGCTCTGCAGGCGCGCCTGCCGATTACTCTAAGCTAAAATTTGCGTTCAGGCTTTGCATAGAGCAGAATATGAGGGCATTGATTGCGTCAGGAAGGATAGACGTGCTCGCAAAGGCAGGGCTCCGCATTGCAAAGAGCACAATCCTGCACCTGCCAAAGCTGGGTGTGGTGCTGAAAACAATACGCAAATCCTTAAAAAAGGATTACAGCAAAGAGCTGGAAAAAGTGCGCGCAAAAACCCTTATCATCCGGGGCAGAACAGATAAAGTTTTTCCCAAAGCGTCTGCACAATTCCTGAAAAAGCGCATCCGGAAATCAAAGCTGATGCTTGTGGAAGGCGGGCACAGCTGGCTTTTGTTCCAGCCTGAAAAGTTTGAAGGCATTGTCAGCAAATGGATTGGCTCATAGCTTAACAGGGTATAGATAGTCCAGAATATCTTGGGATTAGGGTTATATAGCTTAATTTTGGCTGCAATAGCGTGGCTTTGGCAAAACTGCACCAAAAGGCTTATATAGAATCGCCTCTTATTATAATTACAGGTAATTACTGGTGATTACCCTGATATTGTACAGCAGGCACGCCAGGGAGAGGATGGCTGAAAGAGGGATATCATCCAATGAAGTCAGGGATGCCATACGGATGGGCGCAAAAGAGCGCAGGCAGGGGAAAGTGCTTCACCATTACAGGCATTTCACTGCTGTAACAACCAGGACAAAGGGAAACTATTTTGTAATCACGGTAATGCCAAGGCGGTAAAAAATGAAATGCCCAATATGCAACAAAGGAGAGCTGAAAAAAGGCAAGATAAAGGAAACAATGTTCGGGGTTTATTTGGGGGAGTTTCCTGCTGTTGTCTGCACAAAATGCAGGGAATCATTCACTGATTCGGCAACAACCAAAAAGATAGAGGCAGCTGCAAAAGAAAAAGGAGTTTGGGGGTTAAGCGCAAAAACAAAAATTACCCAAACCGGCAATTCACTGGCTGTAAGGATACCAAAGAAGATAGCAGATTACCTGAAGCTGAAAAACAGCGAGGAAGTTACCATTTATCCTGAAAATAATAAGCTTGTTGTGGAAGCAGAGCCTGTAAAAGCATAATCAAACAAACACTAACGCAGCATACCCCACTGCTGAAGAATAATCGCCTGTAACATCCCCTGATGTGCAATATGCCAAAAGCTCCGCTTTTTTTGCTTTCATCTGCTTTACAGATTCTATTGCAGCCGCTATTGCATATTCGCCGCATATTGTCGCCCCTGTATTTTCAACATATCCCAAAAATCCTTCTGCATCAAGCTTTTCAATGAATTTTATTGCGCCTGAGTCAAGCTTTTCCATGCCTTCTTTTGCATTTTTCGCGTCAAAAGGCATAAAGCCGTAGTTATAGCCGTAATGCGTGAAATCAGATGAAACTATTATAATGCAGTCTTTGCAGGCTCCTGCAATCGCCTTTCCGAGCTCTTTGTAATTTTTTGGCGATGGAACGACTATTGGCACTATCTTAAAGCCTTTAAACAAATACTGCAGGAAAGGCAGTTGCACTTCAACAGCATGCTCAGCTATTCTTCCTTCTTTAAGGAAACTGCATTTTTTCAAAAGCTTTTCAACAAGCGCTTTGTCTGTCTGCACAACGCCCAACGGCGTTTCAAAATCCTCTTTTGTTGTTGTGGGGGAAGAGCAGATGCCGTTATGGTCAGGCGCAATAACAACGAAAGTTTTCGCCTTGCTGCCTTTTACCGCATTGTATGACATCGCAGCCGCATTGCCTGAGAACACATATCCCGCGTGCGGCGCGATAATACCGTACACTTTTCTGTTCTCTCCGGAAGGCCGCCCGCCCTTTGCCGAAGAAAAGCACCTGCCAAGCTCTTTCAGCAGCGCTTCTTTTTTAGCAGGATAGAACTGGCCTGCAGCGAGCGGTTGAATCATAATAACAAAAGCGGGCAAACGGGCTTAAATATCTTATGCCTTTCCATACACTTCATCAGCCTCAATTTCAGAGGCTTTGGCATACACCCAGGAAACAACCTTCTGCATTATATCCGCCAACAGCGCGGCATATGTTTCAGAGCTTGCCGCATCCTCCATATTGACAGCGCCGAGAGCCGATATATAGCCCTCTGCCGCATTGATAACATCTGCCTCTTTTGCGAGGAACGCTTCCCTTGTCGGGTAATTGTCCCTTACAGCCGCAGCCAAAGCCGGCTTAACAAGTGCAGCGTCAATGCCTTTACGCCTTGCATTTACAATTACAGCAGCAGTTGCCTTATAATTCCGGGTCACAGCCGCAAGCCGCCTCGCGCCTGCGTTTCTAAGGCTGTCAAAGTCTTCCTTTGTTGCAACAATAGCCCTTAAAATATGGCACTGCTCTTTTCGGCATTCTGCCGGCGATATGTAAAACAGGGAAGCATGCCTGTCCACATACCTTTCTCCATCTTCCAATGCATCTTCCAGCTCAAGAATCAGCGATTTTGCGCCCTCCGTAACAGCCTTGTCTGGGCCTGGCTGCATTGCATATGTGATTAGAACGCTCCTTATATCTTGGACCGCTTTTTCAACAACGGACTTATAGCCTTCTGTTTCCATTGCCCTAAGCATATGCCCTTTCTTCCTTCTGATAAAAGCGCTTATTACCCGGGATTCCAGATTTATTTTGCCCATTTATTTTATCTCCGCATAGTGTTCGCCAATCGCTGCCGCCTTCTTCTCTCCCATCTTTACCTGAACACCCCATACCTGCCTGCTATTGCCATGGAATTCAAATCCCGCGCCCTCTTCAGGCCGAGAGCGTAATTGAACGGCTGCTTGCACAAAGCGCCTGCAGCATCGTA
>DUKS01000012.1 GCA_013329215.1 Nanobdellota archaeon
GTCGGAAGCAGCAGGGCAGTAGTGGGGTACAGGATTAAAAACCTTGAAAAAGATGGGGTTATAGAAAGCTATATCACCGCAATCAACCTTGGAAAGCTCGGCTACACAAGCTACAAGATTTATTTCAAGCTTTTCAACCTCAATGACAGGGCTGAAAAGGAGTTCTATTCCTTCATGAAAGAGGCAAAATGCGTCATACACTGCCTTAAGACAGAAGGCGCATTTGACTGTTCAATTGTTGTAGCCGTAAGCAGCATAAAGGAGCTTGACGATTTTCTCACAGAATTGAAAAACCAGTTTTCCGCAATAATCAGGGATTACCAGATAAGCCTTGTCGTGATGTCAAGGATATTCAAGCTTAGCAAGATTCTGATTGGAAAGGAATCAAAAGAGCCAAAGGCGGAAAGGTTCTCAGGCAGCAAGGAAGACATGGCTCTTGATGAAAAGGACAAGGCAATACTTCAGGCAATTGCAAACAATGCGAACATGCCAATTGTGGAGATTGCAAATAAAACAAACCTAAGCATTGACATTGTAAAATACAGGATGAGGAAAATGCAGGAGACAGGCATTGTAAACACGTTTAGGGCAATATATGACACTTCAAAGCTGGGCTTCCACCATTATGTCATACTGCTGAAAACAAGGAAGATTACAAAAACAGGCGAGGAGATGATAAACAGCTGGGCAAAGATGCACCATTCTGTCATGTACATCACAAAAAGGATTGGAAACTGGGATTATGAGCTTAATGTTGCATTGGCTTCAATAGATGATTTCAGCGAATTCATAGGAGAGATGAAAAAGCAGCTTTCGGAGATGCTTGAGTCATACGATACAATAATCAATACGAAGATAATAAAGCTAAATTATTTTCCGCTATGACCGGCTTCTTGTTTAACAGCATGTTTCTGCCTTGGATTAGGCACGCATTTTCTGCGCGCAGCTTCATACAATCCCTTAAAGGGCAATGGGCTAACATAAGCAAGCGGCTCTGCGCCTGAAAAAACCCTGTCAAAATCCCTTGCCCTGATACCCATGTTTTCTATTATTCCCCTGCATTCCCGGGCCGCCTTCTTTTCAATCAGCCTTATTGCTTCCCTTGTATATCCCCACTCATTGCCTATCTCTTCCAGTGTCATCCCATAATAAATCCTGCTGATAAGCACAAGCTTAGACTCTGCCCTATTAAGTTGCCTGATTGCATCAAAAATAATGCCTGCTGCCTCAATATCGCCGCACTCCGCCTCGGGCATATGGCGCAAATCAGGAACGGTTTCAGCAAGCGTTGATTCTGTGCCGGGATTCGGGGGTGTGTCAAGGGAAAGCAGCGTTTTGACCTTGGAAGAGTCTATCGCCACAAACACCTGTTCTTCCAGCAGGCCTGTTGCAGCGCATATCTGCCCCATGTGCATCCCAAAGTTGTCGTAATTTATCTCGGGGTTTTTGGCAAAAAACTTCTCTATCGCCTGCAGCTGCCTTTGCCTATTCAGGGGGATAACGATCGTATGCCTCTTTTCAATCACCCCCCTTAGAATGTATGCCCTTACCCAGTGCCCTGCATAGGATACAAATTTAACATCGAACGTATAATCAAAATCCTCAGCTGCCCTCGTAATGCCTGCGTTGCCATCCTGTATCCTGTCAAGAAGCGAAAGCCCCCTGTATTTTTTTGCAAAAGCAACAACAATCCTGAGGTTTGCAGTTATAAGCGAATCCTTTAATAGGCGCGCCGCTGTTTTTAAGCGCACAACTTCATCATAAAGCGATTTCAGCTCGTTGCCTTCCCTGCCAAGATACGGCTTTCCTGAGGCAACAGCATGCTCAAGACCCGCGCTGAAGTTTTTTATCACAAGCCACCTTGTGCCGGGAACTGCATAGCCTGCTGACCTTATCAGAGCATCAAACTCATCGTTAATGGGATTAAGCTTCCTGCCTATTTCAGCCTCCTCTTCATGGCTTAAAACAGGATATTGTTCAATCTGCCTCCTGTACACCCTTTCAATTGCAGCCTCGTCCATTGTAAATGTGAGTTAAAGCTATGGTTTTATAAAGCTTTGCAAGAAAGCGTCGCTTTCTTTAGCGCACAAAGCTACGCTTTGTACGCTGCAAGAACTCATCCAAAATAGCTCATCTGAGGATTTTTTGCCTTTTCATCAACAGCCATTTCAGGCATAAGCGCCTCGTCCTCTATATTGTCTATTTCCTCTGCTATCTTGTCAAGGTCTATTTTGAAGCCGTACTTCCTGTTTAATACAGCGAGAATCTCCTTTGCGCCTTTTACGCCCAAATAAACAGGGTGCGCAAATGTCTGCGCCAATAATACAGCTGAAAGCATGCCTTTTTCCTTTGCAAGTCCTGCCAATAGGCCTGTAACCCCTATTATCGGGCCGACAACGCCGTAAATCCGTATGTTGCAGTCCGGGAATGATTTGATGTAATTCCTGTTGTTGCCTGACACATACACCTTTGGCTTTCTTGGGATTTTTCCAAGCCCTATTCCGCCCATTGTGATTATTTCCTTTACTTTCAGCTCTTTCGCAATGTCCAGAAGCTTATAGCAGAAGTCATAGCACGCTTCCTCATTCACAGGCTGCGCATCGCCTGAAACAAGTACGAATTCCTTGTTTTTTACTTTCTTGTAATACAGCCTCACTGACGGCATCTCAAGCAATCCCTGCTCTGTTACAAAAACAGAGTGCGGAAAGCGGCTTGACTCTATTTCCAACAGTTTCTCAGGCTTCAGGTGGTCTATAAGGAAGTCTATTGCGATTTTCCCCACATTCCCTATGCCCGGAAATCCTGAAATCAGGATAGGCGCTTTTGTTTTCGCTTTTTTGAAAGTTTTAATCCTAAACTCCATAACGAAAGAAAATATCAGGCGTGGTTTATAAAGCTGCTGGATTATGCAAGCGCCCTGTACTTCACGTAAGAATAAACAAGGGTATAAATGGAAACCAGCAGAACAGGCGCCGCCAAAAGCCAGATTGCATAATCCGGAAACAAAAGCCCTGCAAGCGAAACAACCGCAGCAGCCTTGAACAGCCTTGCCCCAAGCGCGTGAGTCCTGCCCCAGACCTTATCGCTGCTCATTGTCCATGGAGTCCTTATGCCGATAAACCAGTTTCTCTTTGCCTTTCCCATCATAACGCCGCAGAAATATATCATGATTGCAAACGCAGGCACCATCATCTGCATCATGTTAAAGCGCAAGCCGAGGTTCCAGCCCAGCACAAGCAGGAGCATGTAAAACATGAAAGACACGAGCACTGCTATGAACCATTCAAAATAATTCCTGAACTTTTCAATGTTCTTTCTCAGCGGGTCCAGCAATGGAAGCGCAAGAAACAGCAGAAACAGGGCGAGCGAGATTATCGGCATTATAAACAATCCCCAGAATGCAGGCATATAGCCGTTGACATTCCCGCCTGCGTCCCAGTGCGATGCAACCTTTTCAGGCATCCATGGATAGAAGTATGCAGCCAGCAGGAAAGACGCTGTAATAACAGCAAGTGTGAATATACGCGCGTATCGCATGCGAAATCTTAGGGCTCTATTCTTAATAACCATTTCGCAAAAGCTTTTATAGGGAGATTCCGTGGTACAGCATATGATAAAGATAAGAAAAGCCGGGCTGAAGGACATCCGTGCGCTCGTTGAGATGTGGGAAGAGTTTGAAAAGGAGCATGATGAGATGGTCTTGAAAAGGGGCCTGTCCTTAAAGGAGCTGCTTAAGAAGAAGCCAAATGCCAGGGCTGTGTACATCAAGTACCTCAAAAAAGCTATTTCAAAAAAAGGAATTGTGCTCATTGCAGAGGCGGATAAGAAAGCAATCGGCTATCTTGAAGGCTCAATCAAGAAAAATGACCTGTTTGCCAGAAGGCTGGGCAGCATATGGGACCTTTTTGTCAGAAAAGGGTTCAGGAAGCAGGGCATAAGCTCAATGCTGAAAGACCGGGCAATTTTCTTGTTCAGAAAAAAAGGCGTTAAGTTCTCTGAGATGTACGTGCATGTTTCCAACACCAATGCCCATCAAATCTACAGGAAGTGGGGATTTTACGATGAAAGCATAAGGATGATGAAAAAGCTATAGATTCCTGTAATGCTTCACCAGCTCATTCAGCGTCCACGGCAGGCATTGCCCTTTCCTGATGCCGAGCTTTTCCGCGTGCCTATATATTTTCTTTATTGCTCCCTTGTCATCTTTTGCCATCACTTCTATTTCCATGAACTCGGGAATGAACTCAAACTCCGCATGGTACTTGTCAAACTCAAACAGCACTCCGGGAAGAGAATAGCTTACTCTTGTCTTTTTCACGTCCCTCCACTGCTCCAGGCTAAGTGATTCAAGAATTGTTTTCATTGTTTTGAAATCAGACACTTCAAGCTCAAGCTCTTCACGTATTTTTATGCCGGGGTTATCAACAGGATTTTTCAATGTAAGGTATGTCTTATTTCCTTTTGTCCGCAGCCTCAATGTTCTTGCCGCATTCCGGATGGACTTGTCAGGAAAGTCAAAAGAAACAGCGTGTATCTCACCTTCAAAGTATTTCCTGGCGCCCATCGCAAGCAGCTTTTTCACTACCGCGCCCCTGTCAACGCCCAGCACCTTCACCTCTACTTCATGCATGATTAAAAATACAGAACAATATGGCAGTTATAAAACTTATGCCTGAGAAATAGTTAAGGCCTGCTTATCAGTATAGCCCTTGCAGGGGCGCTGTCACAGCCTTTTATTCTTAAAGGCAACCCTGCAAATATGTATTCTCCGGGCGGGACTTTGCTTAAGTCAAGGCCCTCAAACAAAGTCATGCTGCTTAGGATTAAATTGTGCACATTCTGGTTACCTGAATGGAATTTCTGGACAGAAAGCGAATCAATGCCAAGCGTTTTAATTCCTTTTTTTGCAAGATACCCGGCGCCTTCTTCGCTTAAGTAAATAAAATCAGCATAGAATTGTTTAAACCCGCGCAATGAATTCCTGGTTTTCAGGAGGATTATATCCCCCGCGCGAATGTCAAGCGCCTGCAGGTCGGCAGCAAGTATACAAGAGCTGCATGCTGTCAGGTCAAGCACTTTTGCATTGCCATAAAAGGAATCCAATGGCAGTTTTTCAACAGCATTGCCAGTATTCTCAATGTGCCTTAATGAATCGGCATGCGTGCCTGAATGGCTTCCCATTTTTATTTCAGAAACATTCGCACCCGAACCGGGTATAGATTTTGCTGTTCTTATTTTTATCTCCGGATTATCAGGGTAGGCAATGGTTTCCCCAGAAAGCTCTAACGAAATGTCATAAATCATTTCGGCTGCCTGTGCCCCCCAAACTCTTCCCTCAGCGCAGCTATAAGCTTTGACGAAAATGAAGGGGCCTGTAATGACCTTATCCTGGCGTCGTAAGCAGAAATAATGGAATCAAAATCCACACCCCTCTCACTTGCCTCTTGTATGGCCCAGCCCCCGCTTTCACCGCCGCCGATTTTACCGTTATAAGCAGAAAGCCTGGCATCCCTTTCAAGGCATCTTGTGATTAACTCCAATACCCATGAGCGTATAACACTGCCGTGTTCCCAGGCTTTGGAAACCTGCGCTAAGTCAATCCCGGGCTCTGTTTGCAAAAGCCCGAAGCCTTCTGCATAAGCCTGCAGCATTCCATATTCAATTGCATTATGCACCATCTTCACAAAGTGCCCTGCACCGCTTTTCCCGATATAATGCACGCCATCTTTTGCAGCCATTGCCATAAACGCAGGCAGGGCAAAATCAAACGCTTCCCTTTCGCCACCGACTGTAAAGCTTGCCCCGTTTGCGGCTCCTTCCAGGCCGCCGCTCGTACCTGAATCCAGATAGCACAAGCCTTTCGCCCTAAGCTCTTCTGCGCGCCTAACAGAATCCCTGTAAAAAGAATTGCCCGCGTCTACTATAACATCCCCTTTGCTTAAGTAAGGGGCAATTCCGCCGAGCGTATCATCAACCACGCCGGCCGGCACCATCAGAAATATCAGCCTTCTTGGGGCCAGCTGTGCAACCATATCCGGCAGGGAATCTGCCTTATTTATTCCTGCAATGCTGTTTAATGCTGCACGGTCTGTATCATATCCAGTCACAGAATTGCCTGCATTAACAAGCTGCGATGCAAGCCTTCCGCCCATCCTCCCCAAACCTGCAATGCCAATTTTCATCTTACTTCAACCTCGAAATTGCATAAGCGTACGCACCGATTATGCCTATGTCCTCGCCAAATTTTGTTGCGGTTATCTCAGGCACTGAATTTATGGTATATTGCTTTATTTCGCCATTAGGAGGGATTATGCTCTTAAACTGCTTTATGCCAAGCGTGCCCATTACGACAATAGCATCTGCAGGGAATGCATTCAGCATATTTCCAATGCCATGCGCAGTATAGCTTTTTGCAGTTTCAACAATTGCTATAGCCCATTTGCTGCCTTTTTTCGCACTTTCAAACACATCCTGGCAGGAAACAGCCATGCCCTGCTTTTTTGCCGTTTCCTCAATGCCATAGCCAGAAGCCTGCGCCACCCAGCAGCCCAACCGGCCGCAAGAGCATTTGTTTGCCAAAGAAGGGCTGCGCTCAAGCATATCATGCCCAAATTCCCCGCATGAGCCATGCATGGGCCTTCCATTAATTACAATGCCTGCGCCAATCCCTGTGCTTAATGCAAGAAGATAAAAATTTTCAGGTCTGTTGCCAAAATAAAGTTCAGCCATCACAGCCATATTCAGGTCATTATCAACAAAAACCGGCTCTTCACCAGCACCCAGCCCCGCCCTAATATCCAAAGGAGCATTAATGTGAAGAGGAGGGGCAGACTGAAGAATGCCGTTTTTAACCGGCCCCGGAAAGCCCATTGAAACGGCATCTATTTTCTGGTTTGCTTTGCTCCGCAACTGCTTTGAAACAGATTTAATCTGCTCCAATAGTTTTGATGGGTTCCCCCTTTCACTAGCTACCTGCACTTGGCAGATCATCTCATAAGGATTGGCTTTTTTGATTAAGGCGCCTTTTATCTTTGTGCCGCCGATGTCATAGCATTCTATTATCATATTTGGCCCCGGTAATAATAATGAGGCCGCGAGGCACGTTCGCTCCTGCTCTCTGCCTCACGGCATTCCTTCTTTCTGTGCCTGCAAATTAATGCCTGCACTTCCCCGTTTGTATGAGGCCGCGAGGATTTGAACCCCGGTTACAAACACCCCAAGCTTGTGTCCTACCAAGCTAGACTACGGCCCCGTATTTCTTCCTTCAGCCCATCTGTGGGCTACGAGCATAAGCGAGTATGCCCGCAACACGATCAAGCGGAATGCCGCTTGCTACGGCTACAGCCCCATAATGCTTTTTGTTATATGACTCTATTTAAAAAGCTTGCCTCTTCACAATCAGCGGCACTTTGCCTGTGAAATCAATGACTGTCGAAGGATTGTTTGCAAGCGTCCCGGCATCTATAATAAAATCAGCCTTTTCAGTGACCATGGGCGATATCTTTTTAACATCCACGGCGGGTGCAGTGCCTGAAATGTTCACGCTCGCGCAGACCAGAGGCAGCTTTGCCTTTTCAAAAGCTTTCATTACAGGGTGCTCAAACAGCCTTACTCCTATAGCTGATGAAAAGCCCTTTGCCTCTTTCTTCGGCTTAAGCACATAAGTGAAAGGCCCGGGCAGCTTGTCCAGAAAAGCCTTTTTTACATTAAAGTTTGCATCAATCCATTTCTTGGAAGGCGCAACAACAGACAAAAGTGCGTCCGGCCTTTTTGCCGCGTTCAGCCTTTCAACAGCTTCCGGCAAAAGCGCGTTGCACGCAATGCAGTAAACAGTGTCAGTCGGTATGATAACCAAAGCGCCTTTTTTAACCGCTTTAACAACATCCGCCCCGCCTGCATCCTCAACAGGTAATGTCTTTGCCATAGGTATAGAGTTTATAAGAGTGTATATATAAAGATTACTTCTTACAGCGCCTGGAGCTTTTTAACAGTGCCGAAATCAAGCGTTTCGCCGTTTCCGCCTGCAACAAGTACTTCAAAACCCGAGATATCTGAAAGGAACGGGCTGAGCAGTTCCTCTTTCAGAACGTCAGAGCCTTCAACAGCCATGTTAAATGATGGCATGACGATAATGCCTTTCCCATTCCATTTTCCCTTAAGGAAGCACTTGAACTTCTCTGCCCTGCTTCCCTCCCTTAGGCTGACAGCAGGATGCTCGTGCCCTATCATTATTGTTTTAGCTTTAGCCAGAGCTTCTTTCTTTGGTATCTTGTCGCCGTGGCACACAAGAATATCATTTACAAGCTCATAATCCTTTACAGCAATATCTCTCTTGTTTGCAATCGGCCCCAAAATAGTATCGTGGTTACCCCTGACTAAAATAATGTTCCCGCATTTTTCCAGAAGAAAATCAAGAACTCCAAGCGTGTTCCGCCATTCTGTTTCTGATATTGTGCCGAACTCGTGCTTTAAGTCGCCATTGATTATTATCTTTTCCACTTCAAGCTTTTCCGTTTCAAGCATCCTAAACAGCTTTTCAAGCCTTGCGATAGTGTCCCTGTACTGCATTCTCGGCACCAAAACCCCCTGCTTGTTGACAGCTTCCTCATAGCCCATGTGCACATCAGAGATTACAAGTGTTTTATCAAAGTATAATGCAAGATCGATTGCAAATATTCCTTTAAAGATTTCAAATGCCATTCGTTATTCTCCGTATATAGTTCGCCAGCCCCTCTATCTGCCTCAGTTCTGTCTTGAACAATAGCAGCCTCAGCCTGTCATTTATCCTAACGCCTTTCTGCTGCAGCTCGTGCTTCACATTATGGTAAAGCTTTTTTCCTTCCTCATCCAGGTCAGTGAGTATTATAGCCTCTTTTGCCGTTATTGATTCAACAAGCCTGTAAAGAGGCTTGCCATTCAGGATGATTATATTGGAAACACCGAGCTCTTCAAGAGCCTTTTTGTCATTGCTTCCTTCGACTATTACAAGCGTGTTGTTCTCTTTGATTGTTTCAATCTCTTTCAATACATCTTCAATAACCTGCATGTCCATAACAGGCTAAAGCAAATAAAGCGTTAAAAATCTATCGCTATACTGAATCCAGTGTACGTGCCCCATCATAACGCTCAGAGTCCCTGAAAAGCATATTCACCCTCGAGCCGCTGTCTTCAAAAGAAACATCAACCGGGTATATCATGAATGACCAGAAGCAGGTGCCCCATCTCTGGAAATACCTTTCATCCGGCTGGAACAGGTATATGCGTCTTTTTCCTTCAAATTTCCCAAAGCCGGCCCTTGCTTTTTCAATCACATTCCTGAAATCAAAACCCGCGCCTGAATCCTTTACGCTTGCAACAATCCCTGTTTCTCCCTCAAATGCCATAAATTGGACAGGCAATTCAGGATTTTCCCTGTTGCCATGGTAAAACGCATTCTCCAAAGCCATTGCTATCGGGCTCATGTCAGGAGATGCCTCTGCCAGTACGGCATTCTCTCCCCTTCTTGCGCGGATGCGGTCCATTACTCTTAGGTCTCCATTATAATGCTTGCTTACAATAGCCCATAATCGCCGCCCTAAGCCAACTTCTTGAGGAGACGGCACATGGTCATATTTTACAGGCGGAGCAAATTCCTTGGGGCATCTCGGGTCCATTGCAGGCACTATTACATCATATCTCAGAGTATTCGTTACATGAATCTCCCTAAGCATGTCCTCAAGCGTCTTGTCCACGAATGCCATTTGTTCCCCTCAAATTATTACCTTTTATCCCCCATATTTAAAGTTTCTGATAGAAAAATCGTTTAAAAAGGCAGGCAGGCAGGCAGTTAATCGCCGAACAATGCCATAAATTATATAAACAAGCCAGAAGGATAGAATACAAATGCAAAAGCGGTTATTATTCGGTATAATGCTTGCTGTAATAATGCTTGCGGGCATTGCAATGGCAGAAGAGCAGTGCTCTGCATCTGAAGAGGCGTGCGCTGCAGCACCGCCTAGCGGATACTCTGAAACAGGGAGCAGCCTGTTTACGCCAGCTTCAGGCGATGCAATCTGCATAATATACTTCTACGGCGACGGGTGCCCGAACTGCGCAAAGCTTCACCCTTATATCGAGGAAGTAAAGGCAAAGTACGGGGGCAAGATAGCTGTCTACGAATATGAGATATACCACAATGTAAAGAATTACCAGATGTACAGCAGCTACTGCGGGATACAGGAAATACCGCTTGAAAAAAGGGGGGTCCCGTTCCTTGCGGTAGGCAATGCATATTACATGGGAGTCACGCAGATACAAACAAATCTTGAGCCGAAGATAAAAGAGATGCTGGAATCAGGCGAAAGAATCTGCCCTCTTCCTGAAGCTGGCGTGTGCGGCGATGTAAAGCCGGGGACTGACTCAAACACGGCAATAAAGGATTTCAAGGAAAAGATTTCATGGGGCGTTGTCGTAACAGCAGGCCTGGTTGACGGAATAAACCCGTGCGCGTTTGCGGTGCTGATATTCCTTTTGACATTCCTGCTTGAAGTTTCAAACAGCAGGAGAAGGATGCTGAAGATAGGGCTTGTGTACACAGGCGCTGTGTATGTTTCATACTTCCTTGCAGGG
This sequence comes from Nanobdellota archaeon, assembly GCA_013329215.1. Taxonomy (GTDB): domain Archaea; phylum Nanobdellota; class Nanobdellia; order SCGC-AAA011-G17; family GW2011-AR17; genus UBA9640; species UBA9640 sp9640u. The sequence continues at coordinate 10,609 of DUKS01000012.1, forward strand.
CTGGGCATATTGAGCGTAATACAGGTAAGCGGATTCGCAGGCTGGATTGTAAAAGCGGCTGCTGCTGTCGCAATATTTGCAGGGCTCGTGAACATAAAGGATTATTTCTGGTACGGAAAAGGGTTTACGCTTGCGATACCTGAATCAAAGAGGGGATTGATTGAGAAATGGACAAAAAGGGCAAACATCCCGGCTGCGGTTGTGCTGGGATTCCTTGTCTCAATGTTTGAGCTGCCGTGCACAGGCGGCGTGTACCTTGCAATACTTGCAATGCTCGGCAATTCAGTGACAACTGCGCAGGCAGTCATCTATCTGCTTGTCTACAATGTGCTGTTTGTCCTTCCGCTGCTGGCCATCACAGGGCTTGTGGTGCTTGGTATGAAGGCAGAGCACCTTGAGAAGTGGAGAACCTCAAGGAGAAACCTGATGAAGCTGGGGCTTGGATTGCTGCTTCTGCTATTGGGAATAGCAATGCTGATGGGGTGGATATGAAGGAGAAAAGATGGCAAAATACGAAATTATTGTGCACGAAGGATGCATTGGGTGCGGCAACTGCGAGGCTGTTTGCCCGAAATCATTCAAGCTGAAGGACTGCGTATCACACCCTGTTAAAAGGCTTGTTGAAAAACTGGCATGCGAGAAAGAGGCTGAAGAACAGTGCCCTGTGCAGGTTATTGAAGTGAAGGAAGCCAAATAAGGTGAATGAATGAAATATATAACTGCAATCGTGCTCATGGCAGTGCTTGTCCTTGCATACGGTTGCGCGCAAAAAGCAATACCGGAAAGCCAATATCCGGCTGCTGATGAAAAAGCTGAAAACATTCTCCAGGGCATCAGCAAAGAAGACTATGCGATGCTGAGCAGGGACCTGTCAGAAACATTAAAGCAAAGCACGGATGCGGAATATTTCAGCAGGCTAAGCAAATTCATAAAAGAAAACAGCGGGGAATATGTTTCAAAATCGCTTGCCGCAAGCAAGGATGAAAACAGCATGCACACGCGGGGCTATGACTGCCAGTTCAGCATGGAATCAGTGTACTTCACAATCACGTTCAATGCAGATTACAGCAAAGTGGAAGGCATATACTTTGATTCTGAAAACATGAGGAAGGCGCTTGAATAAAATGGAACGGCTCGGCACAAGATATTTCATCATAACTGGAATGAGCATTGCATTCATAATAACTGCAGTGACAGGGCTGATAAAATTCCCAGGGCTTGTTGAGCTGCTCGGGCTGAGGCGGGTAAGCTTTCCGCTCGGCTACATAAGCACAATACATGACTGGTCAAGCATTGCGCTGATAGCATTTATAATAGCGCATGTAATACTGAACTTCAGGTGGTTTGTTTGCGCTACAAAGATGATTTTTGAAAAAGAGGAAAAAAGATGAAAGCAGCCGCGATTATCATAATAATAGCATTGGTATTGGGAGGATGTGCAATGAAACCGAAAAGCCTTGGAGCAGTTGAAGTAAGGGATTATCAGGGAGAGAAGCTTGACTCTGCTTTTTCTTTGAGGGAAAACTCAATAAAAGGGCCGCAGCACATAGACATAGAGAACTATACGCTGAAAGTGGGCGGCCTTGTTGAAGCGCCAAAAGAGTATTCATATGATGAGGTTTTGAAGCATAAGGCTTACACCAAAGTCATAAGGCTGTACTGCGTTGAAGGGTGGGACGCAAACCTTTTGTGGGAAGGCGTGCTGCTAAGCGGCCTTATTGATGAAGCAAAGGCAAAGAAAGAGGCAAACACAGTGATATTCCATGCATATGACGGATACACAAGCTCTTTGCCGCTTGACTACATAAAGAGCAGGAACATATTGCTTGCATACAAGGTAAACAACATAACGCTTCCAGACGAGCGCGGGTTTCCGTTTGAAGTCATTGCAGAGGACAAGCTGGGCTACAAATGGGTAAGGTGGGTCACTGAAATAGAGCTTTCAGACAACCCGGATTACAAAGGCACGTGGGAATCAAAAGGGTACAGCAATAAAGCTGACGTATAAGAGAGGATGTAACATGAAAAGGCTTATTATGTTTTACGGCACAGAGTGCAGCCACTGCCACGCCATGGAGCCGCTTGTTGAAAAGCTTGAGAAGGAGAAAAAAATAAAAGTTAAACGGCTCGAGATATGGCACAACGATGCAAATGCTGCGCTGCTGAACAGGCTAAGCGCAGGCAAATGCATGCAAATACCTTTTTTCTTCAATGAAAAAACAGGCAAACACATATGCGGCCCCGCCGCTTATGAAGAGCTTAAGCAATGGGCAGCAGAAAAATGAAACCCGAATGGCTGACGATAAGGCCGCCTAAAAAGCCGCTCGATGAAATGAAAGGCATATTGAAAAGCAGGAAGCTGCATACTGTGTGCGAGGAAAGCCACTGCCCGAACATGCCTGTTTGCTGGGACAATAAGACAGCAACTTTCCTGATAATGGGAAACACATGCACTAGGCACTGCAGGTTCTGCGCTGTAAAATCCGGAAAGCCAAAGCCGCTTAACATGAATGAGCCTGAAGGCATTGCAAAAGCTGCAAAAGAAATGGGGCTGGAATACGCAGTTATCACTTCTGTTGACAGGGACGACCTTCCTGACAAAGGAGCCGCGCATTTTGCCGAATGCATAAGAATGCTGAAGAAAGGAGGCATTGCAGTTGAAGCGCTGATCCCGGACTATGGGGAAAATGAGCTCAGGAAAGTTGCCAGCGCATGCCCGGATATGATAGCGCATAACCTTGAGGTTGTTGAGCGGCTGCAGGGCAGTGTAAGGGACAAAAGGGCGGGCTATCAAGAATCTTTAAATACACTAAAGTGCATTAAAAGGCTGTGCAGCAGCCAGTGCACAAAATCATCGCTGATGCTCGGCATTGGCGAAACAAAAAAAGAGGTTATAGAAGCAATGGAAGAACTGGGAAAAGCAGGAGTTGGCCTTGTAACGCTTGGGCAGTACCTTGCGCCCGGAAAGAGCTTCCCGAAAGTTGAAAGGTATGTGACGCCTGAAGAATTTGCCGAATACAAAAGAGAAGGGGAGCGCATGGGCCTTGCTGTTGAGTCAGGGCCTTTCGTGAGAAGCTCGTTCAATGCAAAAGGCATGTGGCTGCAAAGCAAAAATAGAGAAGATGCTAGAGGTAAAAAATGCCTTTGACAAAAATCGCCGAGTTTGATGTAAAAAAGCTTGAGATTCTGTCTCCAGAAGGAAAAGCAGATGAGAAGCTGATGCCGCGGCTTTCAAAAAAAGACATTGCTGAAATGTACAGGCTGATGGTTTTGTCAAGGGCTTTTGACGAAAAGGCAATAGCCCTTCAAAGGCAGGGCAGGCTTGGGACTTATGTGCCCCAGCTCGGGCAGGAAGCTTCTATAATAGGCCCTGCATACGCGCTTTCAAAGAAAGACTGGCTTGTCCCGTCATTCAGGGAAACAGGCGCCATGATTGCCCACGGATGCAGCGTTGAAATGATGATGAGGTACTGGGCCGGCGATGAAAGAGGCTCGCTAATGCCAAAAGGGGCAAGAGTGCTTCCTGTTGCAATACCTGTATCAACGCAGCTTCCGCATGCGGCCGGGATTGCATGGGGCATGAAAAAGCTGAAAGAAAGGTCGGCAGTAATGGCTTACTTTGGAGACGGCGGGACATCGCCCGGGGATTTTCACGAGGCAATGAACCTTGCAGGAGTTTTCAGGCTTCCTGTTGTTTTTGTCTGCCAGAACAACCATTATGCAATATCACTGCCTGTAGAGAGGCAGACTGCGTCAAAGACAATTGCGCAGAAGGCAATAGGATACGGCATTCAGGGCGTGCAGGTTGACGGAAATGACATATTCGCCGCATACTCGGCGGCAAAAAAAGCGCTTGAAGACGCAAAAAACGGCATTCCGACGCTGATAGAATGCTTAACTTACAGGATGGGGGACCATACAACTTCTGATGATTCAAAACGGTACAGGGATGAAAAAGAAGTGAAGGAATGGGCAAAAAAAGACCCTGTTGCAAGGCTTGAAAAATACATGGCAGACCGAAAAATGCTTAATGCGGCATTAAAGGAAAAGATAATCAAAAAATGCAGGGCAATAATAGAGAAGGCGGTTGGGGATGTTGAATCAAGCCCGCCTGACGCTGAAGACATCTTCAGGTATACATACGCGGAAATGGATGAAAGCCTTAAAGAGCAGGCTGAAGGATTCAGGAGGCGGGTGTAATATGCCGAGGATGGCAATGGTGGAAGCGCTGAACCTTGCATTAAAGCAGGAAATGAAAAAAGACAAAAGAGTCCTGCTCCTGGGTGAAGACGTGGGAAAGGACGGCGGGGTTTTCAGGGCCAGTGACGGGCTGCTTAAGAAATTCGGCGCGGAAAGGGTGATAGACACGCCTGTCTCCGAGTCAGGAATAGTTGGCGCTTCAATAGGGCTTGCAATAGCCGGGTTTAAGCCTGTGGCAGAGATACAGTTCTCCGGATTTTTGCCCCCTGCATTTGACCAGCTTCTTACCCATGCAGCAAGGATGCGAAACAGGTCAAGGGGAAGGTATGCAGTGCCAATGGTTGTAAGGTGCCCGTACGGCGGCGGAGTAAGGGCCCTGGAGCACCATTCTGAAAGCTTTGAAGCAGCATACGCGCACATCCCCGGGCTGAAAGTTGTAATCCCGTCAAGGCCGTATGATGCAAAAGGGCTGTTGGCAAGCGCAATAAGGGGCCCGGACCCGGTCCTGTTTATGGAGCCGAAAAAAGTTTACAGGTCTGTGAAGGAGGAAGTGCCTGAAAAAGAATACTTAATACCGCTCGGGAAAGCAAACATAGTAAGGCACGGAAGCGATGTTACTGTCATTGCATGGGGCGCGATGGTAAAAACAGCATTGGAAGCTGCAGAGCAGTCGCAATATGACATTGAGGTTATTGACCTGCGGACAATAAAGCCGTTTGACAAAAAAGCAATACTTGAGTCAGCCGGAAAAACAGGAAGGGTTATTGTCCTGCATGAAGCAGTAAAAACAGGGGGCTGGGGCGCTGAGATAGCTGCAAGCATAGCGGAATCAGGCATAAGGCTGAAAGCGCCTGTAAAAAGAGTTGCAAGCCCTGATGTCATAGTTCCGCTGCTTAAGTCAGAAGATTTCTTTTTTCCAAATGCAAAAACAGTTTTAAGCGCAGCTGAGGAGATGATGAGAAAATGATGTATGAGTTCAGGTTCCCGGATGTCGGGGAAGGGATAAAGGAAGGCGAGATTGTCGAATGGCTTGTAAAGGAAGGCGGCAAGGTAAGGCAGGACCAGCCTGTTGCAAGGGTTGAGACAGACAAGGCCGTTGTTGAGCTTCCGTCTCCTGTTGCGGGAAAAATAAAAAAGCTTTACTTTAAAAAAGGGGACGCAGTAAAAGTGGGGCAGGCAATCGCAGCCATAGAAACAGCGGGCGCAAAGCAGGCAAAAAAAGAGGCAGTTGGCGTTGTCGGCAGGATAGAGGAAGCAGAAGAGGGCGAAAGCATATTTGAAAGGGCTGAAAAAGCAACTGCAAGGGCAGTTGTAAAGCCCAAATATGACATTTACGGCCCTGTGAGCAGGGTGCCTTTCCGCGGAGTGAGAAAATCAACTGCAGTGCACATGTCAGAGGCTGTCTCAAGAGCGGCCCACGTAACCCAGACAGACGAAGCCGATATAACGAAGCTTGCCGAATTAAGGGAACAGGGCAATGCAAAATCAAGCGTGCGCATTACATTCCTGCCTTACATAATAAAGGCGTGCATAAAGGCATTAAAAGAGCACCCTTACCTGAATTCATCGCTTGACGAAAGCGGGCAGGAGATAGTGCAGAAAAAATACTATAACATCGGGTTTGCGGTTTCAACAGGGGAAGGGCTGCTTGTGCCTGTCATAAAAGGGGCGGACAACAAAAGCCTTGCAGATATTGCAAAAGAAGTTGCAGAGCTCGCTGAAAAAGCAAGAAGCAGGAAAATAGACCTTGCAGACATGAAAGGAAGCACGTTCACAGTAACAAACATCGGCTCTGTGGGGGGCATTTTTGCAACCCCCATTGTAAATTACCCCGAGTCTGCAATACTTGCGCTCGGCAGAATCAGCAGGAAGCCTGTTGTATTCAACGGAAGGATAGAAGCAAGGAGCATTCTGCCTCTCTCGCTCTCGTTTGACCACAGGGTGCTTGACGGTGCAGAGGCTGCAGGCTTCCTTAATGATGTCATAAAATACCTGGAGAACCCTTAGTATGTGGCGTATAATTGAAAGCGGCAGCGAAAGCCCTGAAATGAACATGGCTGTTGACGAATCCATACTGCATTCGGTCTCAAAAGGCGCCAGGCCGACAATCAGGCTCTACGCATGGGACCAGCCTGCCGTTTCCATAGGCATTGCGCAGGATGCCTCAATAGTGAAGGGAAAAATCAGTATTGTAAGAAGGCCGACAGGAGGCAATGCTGTTTTCCACCATAAGAAGGATTTCACATATTCTGTTGCAGCGCCAAAAAAGCTTTTCTGCAATGATTTTTCAACTGCGTATGAAAGCATAAGCAGGTGCGTCCTTGATGCAATCAACTGCGTCTCGCAAAAAAAGGCGGCTATTGCCGAAAAGAGGGATATAGTCATATGCAAAAAGAAAGTGTGCGGCAATGCAATGGACTTTTCAGGGAAGAATGCCTTCCTGCTTCACGGCGCAGTATTTTACAATGATTCATCAGAGGAGATTGCAAGGCTGTTCAATGAAAAGCCAAAAGCGGCATTTCTTTCAGGATATGCAAAAAGCAGCGCGGAATTTTATAGTGCACTGAAGAAATCATTTGAAAAGTTCGCAGGGGACTACTGCTATGAAAAGCTGAGCACAGAAGAAAAAAAGCAGGCAAAAAAGCTTGCAAAAGAAAAATATTCAGACCCAAACTGGCATGCTCCCGCCAAAAAAGGGACAATATGCGCAGGTGACCTGAAATAAGAAAGGAGGACTAAAATGTATGAGACAAAACCGTTGAAATTTGACCCAAAGTCGCTTAAGGGCATATCTGAAAAACAGATTACCCTGCACCATGACAAGCATTATGCAGCATATGTTGCGGCAAGGAACAAAATTGAGGAAAAGCTTGCAAACGGAGAGCTGGACTGCATAAGGGAGCTTAAGAAAAATGAAAGCCACAACGCGTCGGGCCAGGTTCTGCATGAGATATATTTTGCCAACCTCGGGGGAAATGGCGGGGTGCCGGAAAAGCCGCTTATGGACATGATAAGCCGGTGCTTCGGGAGCTTTGAAAACTGGAAAAAGGAATTCACGGCATGCACAACTGCCGCAAGAGGATGGGTTTTGCTTTGCTATGACTGGACAGACGGAAAGCTGCACAACTATGCTGTTGACTTCCATGATGAGGGCGCTGTCTGGAACGCCGCGCCTGTAATGGCCCTTGACCTGTGGGAGCACGCATATTACCTTGATTACGGCCCTGACAAGGCAAAGTATATAGAGGCGTTTTTTGCAAACCTCGACTGGAAAGATGTAGGGGAAAGGCTTAAAAAATATGCAAGGGAGGCAAAAAAATGAAAGTAAAATTTATTCCAATAGAGACCCTCCTTGAAATGAAGGAGAACAATGCGGGATTCAGGCTTGTTGAAGTGCTTTCAGAGGATAGCTTTGCAGAAGGGCACATTCCGGGCGCAATTAATATGCCAGCAGACAGGATTAAAGGGATGGCAGGAAAGATGCTGAAGAAAACCGATACAATAGTTGTGTACTGTGGGGGCTACCACTGCCCTGCCAGCACAAATGCCGCAAAAATCCTGATGTCAATGGGCTATAAGAAAGTGCTTGATTACAAGGCCGGCAAGAAAGGATGGAAAGATGCAGGGCTTGAGCTTGAAAAATAAGGGCAGCAAAGCTATACTCATAACAGCGCTGCTTGCAATAATCCTTGTACTGGGCTATTCAGCTTTTTACCGCTATATATCCCCACCCGCCCCAAGCATAGAATCATTTGGCGAAGTTGGGATTAAGCTTATAGCAGACGGGCTTGCGTCTCCGGCAGACATAGCATTCCCGGATGACGAGACAGGAAGGCTGTTTGTCGCTGACAGGCCGGGCATTGTAAAGCTGATAAACAGCGACGGTTCTGTGCAGGATGAGCCATTTCTTGACATCACAGGCAGGGTAGCAAGCCTAAGCCCCTCATATGATGAGCGCGGCCTTCTCGGGATTGCATTTCACCAGAAATTCAGGGAAAACGGCAGGCTCTATGTATTTTATAATGCCGAACTTCGCAATGAAGCGCCGGCAGGATGGGACTCAACAATACGGGTTTCTGAATTCAGAGCAAATGAGCCAAACAAGGCAGACCCCGCATCAGAGCGGATAATTATGGAGCTGGACAAGCCTTATATGAACCACAACGGCGGGCAGATTATATTCGGCCCTGACGGATTCCTTTATGTTTCGACAGGAGACGGAGGAAATGCAAACGACGTTGGCACAGGGCATAATGCTCCCATCGGAAACGGCCAGGACACATTTTCACTGCTTGGTAAAATACTGCGCATTGATGTGGACAGCAGGAACAGCGGAAAGGAATATGGGATACCAAAAGACAACCCATTCAGTGACGGAAAAGAAGGGCTTGAAGAAATATACGCCTATGGCTTCAGGAATCCATGGAGGATGTCATTTGATGAAAAAGGGAGGCTGTTTGCAGGGGATGCAGGCCAGAACCTGTGGGAAGAGATAGACCTTGTGGATAAAGGCGGAAACTACGGCTGGAATATCCGCGAAGGGGCGCACTGCTTTGACATTAACAATGCCGACAAATCTCCTGAAACATGCGCTTCAACAGGCTATCGCGGGGAACCTCTTTTGGAACCGGTTATAGAATATCCCAATGCAAACCAAAAAGACGGGCTCGGGCGCACAAATGTAGGGGGATTTATGTACACAGGCAATGCAATTCCGGAGTTGCGCAACAAATTCATTTTTGCGGACTGGAGCATTGGCTTTATCAATGGCGATGGGACATTGTTTGCAGCAGAGCCGCAGGAAAAAGGGCTGTGGCTGTTCAAAGAGCTTAAAATAGCAGGAAAGGCAAACGGGAGGCTGGGGGAGTTTATACTTTCATTGGGCCGCGATTCAGGGAATGAGCTGTATCTTCTGGCAACAGAAAACGCAGGGCCCGGCGGCAGCGCAGGCAGGGTTTACAAGCTCGCCCCCGCAATTGCGTAAAGCTTATAACCCCCCAAGAAGTGCCTTATAGCCATGAATTTCCTTGAGCGACTGACAAGAAGGAATACGCTGTACTACCCGGGCTGCCTTGCGAAGTTTGCCGCCAAAGAGATTTCTGATAAATACCAGAAGATTCTGAAACAGATAGGCGCAGAATTTATAATGCTGCCCAATGCAGAGCTGTGCTGCGGCAGCCCGCTGATTAACTCAGGCCATCCGGATATTGCCAGGGAAATGGCTGAAAAGAATTTTAAAATATTCAAAGAGCATGGTGTGAAAAAAATTATTACAAACTGCCCGGGCTGCTACAAGGTGTTTGCAAAAGATTATCCTAAACTCGTTCAGGGCTGGGACATTGAGACTGAGCATACTGTTGTGACATTGCTGAGGCATTTTGAGAAAAACCCGCCAAAAGTGGAAAAAAGGATAACAGCAGCATACCATGACCCGTGCCACCTTGGAAGGCATATGGGCTTGTATGAAGAGCCAAGAAAACTGCTTAGCCTGCTCGGCGTTGATTTGAAGGAAATGCCGCTTTCAGGAAAAGAGTCATTATGCTGCGGGGGCGGAAGCGGAGTGAAAACAAACTATCCTGAGCTTGCAAATTCTGTTGCAAAAGAAAGGCTCGAGATGGCCAAAAAAGTTGCAAACCTTGTGATCACGCCCTGCCCGATGTGCTTTAAGCATATGGATGAGAATGCAGAAGGAATCAATGTAATTGAAATGAGCGAGCTGATTGACACAGGTGAAACAAAATGACTGACGTTGCAAAGCTCGTAGAAGAAAGGGCAAAGGGAAGGGATGCAATACTGCAGTTCGCGCTTGAGTATAAGGCAAAAAGGGAGAATGCGCTTTCAGGAGAAAATGAGGAAGAGCTGAAGAACAGGCTTGAGGCGATAAGAAAGAATTCAATAACAAACCTTAGTGCGCTGAAATCAAGGGCAATTGCAAGCCTTGCCGCAAACGGGTTTGTTGTACATGAGGCAAAAAATGCAGAAGAGGCTGTTGAAAAGGCCAAAGAGGCCATCGGCAAAGAGAAGCTAATTGTTAAATCAAAGTCAAACACGCTTGATGAAATAAAAATAGAGGAAGCGCTTGAAGGCAGGGAAGTCGTTGAAACAGACCTCGGTGACTTTATGAACCAGGTTGCGGGCAACAAAGACATGCATCCTGTGATGCCTGCATTGAACTTGACGCCGAGGGACATGGCAAACGCGATACGGGAAAAGTTCAAGGAAGTTGTCGAGGCAAAGCCTGAGGCGATTGCCGGCTTCGCAAGGGAATACCTGCGGGAGAAGCTCATAAAAGCGAAGGTCGGGATTTCAGGCGCAAATGCAGTAACTGCCCAGGGCAATGTTATAATGCTTGAGAATGAGGGAAATATCTCGCTTGTTTCAAGAATGCCCGACACGCACATAATTGTTGTCGGCATTGACAGGATTGTTGAAAATGTTGAAGAGGCAATGCATGTTGCAAAATGCAGTGCGATATGGGGCACTGGCCAGAAATGGACTTCATATGTAAGCGTCATATCAGGGCCAAGCAAGACAGCCGATGTGCAGAACAAGCTTGTCGTCGGGGCGCAGGGGGCAAAAGAAGTGCACATAATACTTCTGGATAACGGGAGAACGCAGATGATAAACGAGGGATTCGGGGAGCTTTTGCAGTGCATTGGCTGCGGCGCATGCCTGAACTTCTGCCCGGCTTTTCATCAGGTGCAGAATGGGTTTGGATGCGATGCGCTCGGAGGAATAAAAGGCGTTGTAACGCAAATGTTCCGCAAAGGAAAGCAGGCTGCTTTTGAATGCGGCGCATTCTACTGCCTGACCTGCCTGTCATGCAAGTTCAACTGCCCTGCAAAAATCGGCTTTGGAAAATATTTGCTTAAAACCAGGGAGCTTCTTGTTAAAGAAGGGCTTGAGCCTGAAGCTTCAAAAAAGATGGCTGAAAAGGCAAAAGCAACAGGCAACCCGTTCGGGAGCAGCTCTGAAAATCCGAAGGAATTGTACTGCTGCTAATCTTTTTTCATATAAAATGCTCTCTTATCCCCGCCAAACTTTTCAATAGCATACCTCAGCATTGTCCTCGGCATCTGCCTGTAATGCTTCTTTAGAAAATTCTCTTCTGCATTCAAATCCCTTTTTCCGATTTCCCTCAGCATCCAGCCGGCCGCCTTGTGAATTAAGTCGTGCGTGTCTTTGAGCAAAAGCTCTGCAATTGCCAAAGAGTCCCTGAAATCATTCTCTTTGATAAAGGCGAATGTTGAAAGCACAGCAATTCTCCTCTCCCAGAGCATTGGTGACTTTGCAAGCCGGTAAAGCGGCTTCCTGCCCTTGTCCAAAAGGTATTCGCCAAGAATCTTTGGCGCTGAAAGGTCAACCAGGTCCCAGTTGTTTATGTTTTTGGTATTGGCAAGATAAAGCTTAACAATAGCCTCTTTCTTTTTTTCATCCGCTTTCTTAAACTGGCATGCCAGTATGAGCAGCGCAGTCAGCCTGTGTTCGTGTATCCTGCTGTTCAAAAGCCCCTGGATCTCAGGAAGCGAAAGTTCCCTGTATTTTGCAGCCACCTTTCTCTGCAATGGGACAACAATCCCAAAGAACACATCCCCTTCACTGTACTCACCTTTCCCAGTCTTGAAAAACCAGGCGTAGTCTTTCGCCTTTTTGGGGTCTGCAAGCTTTTGCATTTCCTTCTTAAGATGTGAAAGCATGATATTGAGAACAAAGCCAGCAATATAAATGTAGTGGGAAAAAGATTTAAAGAACAGATGCGCCTAATAAAGCAATGAAAAAAGCGCTTATCGCCATGTTATGCCTTGCACTGCTTGTTTCTGCGGCATTTGCGCTTGAAGAAACCATAACAGGCAACATTGTAAAGCTGCCGTTATTGAAAAATCTTGTTGCAAAAAACAATGCAGCGCCTGCGGAGCAGCCGCCTTCTGAAGATGAGATGGAATTGAGAGAGGGCACATTCTCAGCAAACATAAAACGCACTGAAAGGTATTATGGGAAGCAGGCATTCGTTGTTTCTGACAAAGACTGGCACAATGTTTTATCCCTGGTTCCTGTTTCACTTTGGTATGAGGGCGGGGAGCTGAAAAAATACCCTGTATTGATTTACCACGAGGAAGACAACGGGTTTGACGCTGATTCTGCCATAACGTTCCTCAGGCAATATAATTCAAAGAAGGTTGTCCTTGTCGGCGATACACCTGAAGAGCTTGACAATATACTGATAGCGGATGGCTACACTTATTTGCTTGAAGCGGATGTTGAGCCTGTCGCGCCTGAATTTGCTCCCCTGACTGGAAGGCCGATAGCAAACATCCCGCCCCCAAGGAGAGATGAATTGATATCTCCTGTAAGAGGAATTGACCTAACTCCTGACTGGCTTACAAGAATCAGCCCTGATGATTACACAAGGTACTGGAGCAGATATAATACAGTTGTTGTTTGCGAAGATAATTACCAGTTGGGGCTGCTGGCTTCTGTTTACGCATCATACCTGAATGCACCTTTGTTTTTTGAAGGGAGAGTGCCTTCTGATGTGAGCCTTGCAAGGAAAAGAATTGTCACGGTTGGAAGAACAAGCTATACCGGAGCAGAAAGCTATAACCTTGCCCAGATTGAGCAAAAACTTGCAAGGGATTATCCAACAGACAAGATAATTCTTGTAAATTACAATGATTTGGCGATAAGGGAAACAAGGCCATTGTATATGCCATATACTACTATGCTAAATCGCGCAGAGATAGAAGAGCTGTATTCAAAAACATCCCTCTCGGCGCCGTTCCTTGCAGCCGGCAAGAATGAATTTATCATTACAACTGATAATACTGACAAAAATGGGGTGAAAGTGATAATGGAATGGAAAATCGCGAGGTACGGCCTTGACCCCAAATACCTGACAATAATGGCATCACCTCCGGCAATACAGATGGATGAGAACGTTGGGGCAAGGGAGGATTACACAGAAGTAGACAACCATATATACGGCGATATGAATGTCATGGGGGTTGTTGACGGGCTGCAGGACCTCGCAGTCGGAAGAATCTTCAGCCTTACGCCCTCGGACGTTTCCTCATACGTTGCAAGGGACCTTTTCATTGAATATTTTGGGCGGGACCGGGCTTTTGCTTCATTGTGGCCGGCTGCAATGATACCGAAGAAAGCGGACGGGAAGGCGACCGACAAGGCATTCAGGAATGCAGGGTTTAGGCAGGAAAGCGTTTATACAGATGAAGGCACAACCGGAATTGAAGCTGAAAGAGACATGAACCATAAGTCGTATATCGCCTACCTTGCCCACGGCACCGTCCTGGGATGGGGCGGAGGGATACAGACAGACACGCTAAGAAGCTATAACATACATATGGACCCGGCAATCGTATTCAGCGTTGCATGCGATACCTGCGCTTATTCTTTGGCCAATGCATATGCGAGCGGGTTGTTCTGCGCAAACATACTGAAGCATGGCGCAATCGCCCACATCGGAGCCGTGGACGGTGAAAGCGTCGAACTCAAGAGCAGCTCTATTATTGCCAATGAATTGTTAAATGGCAAGGATATAGGGCAGGCCATGCTCAGGTACAAGCAGATATTCGAGGCTTACGGGCATTTAAAGAAGGAAACCCAAAAAATAGCCTATCCCTCCGGAAGGGAAGAACTGCCTTATGAGCCGGTCTATGTACTGCTCGGCGACCCAACAATCAGGCTTACAGAAAGCCCGTATGAAACAGATGAAGTTGCAATCACAGAAGAGGACGCAACATTCACAGACAAAATAATAAGAATACGCATAGAACAGGCAGATGATAACTTTATGATAACCTGCGACAGAGACGGAGGCGCAGAATGCAGCAGGGGAGAATTCACATTTTACGAAAACCCAGTGAGCAAAGCCTATGTTGACGGCATAAGAAAGGTGGAAGATGAGCTGGACCCGGAATTTGTGCCTGTTTTTGGCGACATGATATACCTTGAAACAGATGGATTTACGGAGATAGCATCGCTAAAATTAAAAATAACATATGCAGACGGCAGAAGCGAGAGCCACAGCTTAACCAGGCATGGCGACTTATTTTACAAATGCTCCTCAACATGCCTCTCAAGCACAGAAGATTTGATTGCGCAGGTATACGACCTTAAGACAGGCGGCAACAGGCACAGGATTTTCCTGAATTTCAATAAAAGAGGCATTGGCGCAGACAAAATAATACCAGGGTACAGCTATGAGCTTGAGCTTAAAACTGAAACCGCCACCGGGACAAGGAGGTTTGACTAGTGAAGCAGATTACAGCAATAATCGCAATGCTGGCTATATTAAGCAGTATGGCCTCTGCACTAACATGCAGCATTGATGCAAAAAGCGAAGTCAGGGCAGGGGAAGAACTGTATTTTGCCTATACAATAAGCTCAGAAGCCGGCAGTGGAGTTATATACATCCCGGAAATTTCATGCCAAAGCAATATGCCTTCAAGCGCGCTCGAAAAATCATTGGGCAGGGCTGACGCCAAAGGGAAGATCAGCGGAAGATACAGCATGGGAACTGTTAATGCCGTTATAAAATCCCAGGAATGCACCGCAAGAATAGGAATAACAGCCCCCGCCGAAGCAGCCTGCGAAAAGAAAATAATGATAAGGGCAGACCCTGAGATTGACATCAGGTTAACGGCATGCAGCAATAATGCATGCACAACTAAAAGGTCCTCTTTTGTAAAAGGAAGCGCAGTATATCTTCAGGCGCCTTCAAAAGTATCCGCTTCTGCCACAGCTTCAATTGCATTCCCTGACAAGATAATAAAAACAATTGCATTGCCGGGAAGCTTCATAGCAACCCAATCAGGCGAATACATGATAGAATATACTGCAACAAAACCAGGGTATAAGGAAACGAAGGGTACGGCAAGCATATTTGTAATAGAGCAGGCATATACAGTGCCTTATGCAGACTTTTCTTCAAAAGCAGGGCAGGCAGTCGTCAGGCCTGTGTTCAGGGAGCCTTCTGCCTTAGCCGCGCCGGCTGCAGCAAAAGCCACTGCAAAGAAATCAACCTTCAGGGGGCTTCTGAGCAGGATTACAGGGTATTTTGCAATGATATTCTGAATCAAGCCATGCCCAAAAGCCTTTTTAACCCCAAACAGCATATATTCCTCATGCCTAAAAAATCCCTCTGGGAGATTCTTGTCCCGAAGTATTCAAATCAGGGCAGGCAGTATCCTCTTAAGCACCACCATTTGTGGGATGAAAAAGTAAGGGAGATTGCAGGCGGCATAACAATACTGAAAAGCGCAAAAGGGCAGTGGGTAAACACCAAAGGGAAACTGTTTGCAGAAAAAATGATTCCTGTGCGGGTGTATTGCAGCAAAAAAGAGATTGGAAAGATAATACGGCTTACTCTGGAGCATTACAACCAGGAGGCAGCCATGGCTTATGAGCTGAGCTCAAACGTAAAGGTTGTGAAGCGTAGCACGTAGGCGGTAGCTACTGCCCACCAGCCACTACCTACGTGCCATATGCCATCTCCACCACAGAAATCCTTTTATACCATTAGTCTTTTTGCTATATTCGAGGCAACGAAATTAACATTTCGAGCCTCACTTCGTAAATACTCGTGAGGCAAATGGAAACTTTAATCTGGACTGAGAAATACCGCCCGAGGGACTTTAATGAAATAAAAGGCCAGGGCGACATAATAAAAACAATACATGCAATGGTTGAAAAGCAGAATCTTCCCCATCTGCTGTTCTCAGGGCCTGCAGGCGTCGGGAAAACCACATTGTCATTAATAATCGCAAGAAAGCTCTTTGGAGAAAGCTGGAAGCAGAACTTTTTGGAATTAAACGCAAGCGTAGCCCCGGAAACCCCCATACTAATTAAAGAGCGAGGCAGGGTAAAGAGAACTAATTTCGGAAAACTTGCTGAAGCCTGCTTTAAAGATAGCAATCCGAAATATGCATATCCGGAAAGCCTGGAAATTCTTTCAATTAATAAAGAACATAAGATTAAGTTTATGCCTGTAAAAAATATTTCAAGACATAAAGTCGGCAGAATAGCCAAGATTTCATATGAGGGAGGGTATATAAGAACCAGCTTGAATCATTCAGTAATTGTCTTGGACAAAGAGGGAAACCTGTCATCAAAGGAAGTTGCCTGCCTAAAAACAGGAGACCATTTGATAACTTTTAAAGATGCAGTGGATTCCGGCATGATGCGCATACCAGTGGATGAATTTGCGCCAAAAACGCATAATCAGTTAAGAAGCGGGCTAATAGAAAATCCCCGCGTAAAAACTATCATCGATTACATGGAAGTTGACAACAGCAATTCATGGCTAATGGGCTTATACCTTGCAGAGGGATGCACCAGTTTCAAAGGCAAAACAAGCGGACAAACGATTTTTACAGTCAGATACCCGCATGAGGAGCAAATCGCCCAAAAAGTCGCAGGCTTTGCCAAGGAAAAGTGGGGCATACCTTCTTACATCGTAAAAGGGAAATCAGGATTTAACCGGAATATTGAATCATCAATACAGGTAAGATTATTAAATACGCAATTAGCCAGATTCTTCAAAAATAATTTTTATGATGCAATGGGCATAAAGCGGGCGCCTTTCAAAAGGGTGCCTTGTTTTATGTTTGATGCCCCCTTAGAGTCAAAGTGGGCTTTTCTTCAGGGCTATATGGGCGATGCCTGCGGCGACTGGGAAAGTTATCTGAGATATAGCTCTGCCTCTCAGGAGAATTTAATAGATATAGCATGGCTTGGAAGGCTTTCTGGGTTGGACACATCTGTTTTTAACGAAGAAGCAAGGATAGTATGGAAACGGCCTTCTTTTTCGTATTTAAAAACAGAGCTTCTGCCTGCTGAATTGCTGATAGAATTGGCAAACAAGCTGGGCGAAAGAAAAGGGTTTAACGCCAAATACCTTCTTAGGCATCACCTTTATTGCAAAAAAGCAAAACGCATATCTAAAGATGCATTCCATAAAATCTTAACGCTTATTGAGTCAAAATCGTCTTTAGATGCGGGGGAGAGGGATATGCTTAAAAAATTTGGTAAGCTCATAGAGTCTCCCCTTTCAATTATTCAAATTAAGAAAATATCTATAGATGAAACATATCATGATTTCGTGTATGATGTCAGTGTGCCGGGCGCTGAAATGTTCTGGGGAGGCACAACACCCGTGCTTTTGCACAATAGTGACGACCGCGGGATAGACGTCGTAAGGAACACAATAAAGGACTTTGCAAAGACAAGGGCAATAGGCAATTTCCCGTTCAAGATAATATATCTCGACGAATGCGACAGCCTTACAAAAGAGGCGCAGCAGGCATTAAGAAGGACGATGGAGAATTTCGTGTCAGGCACTAGATTTATTTTAAGTTGCAACTATTCAAGCAAGATAATTGATGCGATACAGAGCAGGTGCGCTGTTTTCAAGTTCAGGCCTTTGGAGGCAAACGAGCTTCTGCCTGTCATAAACGACATTGCGAAAAAAGAGTCGCTGGACATTGATGAGGCAGCGAAGAAAGCATTGTGCGAAATGGCCGACGGCGATGTGAGAAAAGTGGTCAACATACTCCAGAGCTGCGCTGCATTGACCAGCAAAGTGACTGAGAAGTCTGTTTACAGCATTGCGTCGCTTGCAGAGCCCAAGGAAATAGCTGATGTGCTTAACGCGGCTGTTAAAGGCGACTTTTCAAACGCAAGGAGCATGCTGCTGGACACGCAGCTCAAATACGGGCTTTCCGGCATTGACATAATCAAGCAAATCCAAAAAGAAGTATGGAAGCTTAACATCCCTGACAAGGAAAAGCTGGGCATGATTGAAAAGTGCGGCGAGATTGAGTTCAGGATGGTTGAGGGGGCTGACGAGTTTGTGCAGCTGGAAGCGCTGATTGCATCATTCATCCGCAGGTAAAACTGCAAAAAGGGGCATATTATGTGGAAATTTTTAAGAAGCTTGTTTGAAGCCAGGGAAGAGAAGGCAAAAGTTGATTTCTTTGAGCTGGAAAAGTTCATTGCAGAAAGAATGTGGAAGGATGCAAGGCAGGATGCTGAAGCGCTGAACAATGCGCGGCAGAAACTTGAAGAAGGGCTTGAAAAGCTGCAGCAAAAGAGCATTGACGATGCAAAGGTCCAGGAAAGGATAAAGGATGTTGTAAAAGGCAACAGGAACGCGTTTGCCATAACATTAAGGATACTATTGCAGCAGACAGCGCCGCCGGCATCATACAGCACAAAATCAGTGATTGAGTTCTGCAGGCGATTCAATGAAGCGATGGAGGATTTTAACAAGAAAACAATAAGGAATTATTTCATAATGAAAAACCTTATCGGCGAAGAGCTTGAAGAGATAAGAAAAGGCCTGAAAGAGACAGAAACCATTGCAAGAAGAATGCAGAAAAACGCTGAAAAAGGCGAGATGGCGCTGCTTGAGGATATACAGAAGAGGCTGGCTGACATTTACAGGCACCTGGAAGAGAAAGAAGAAAGGGAAAGCAGGCTTGAATTGCTTGAAAAAAAGGCAAAAGACCTCCTTGAAAAAGAGAAGGAAGCAACAGAAGCAATTGAAAAATTAAAGGACAGCCCAGAATTCACAGAGCTTGCAAAAGACAAGGCAGGGCTCCAGGAGGCTATGAAGGAGCTTGAGGCTGTAAAGAACAGGCTCAGGTCTGAGTTCTCAGAGGTCTCAAGGCCGCTTAAAAAGTTTGAAAAAGCATATCCAAGCAGGATGATAAGCGAATATGTTGAGGGCCCTGTTGAAGCAATACGGAAAGATGATGCATTAAAGATGGCAGGCCTGCTGCATTCTGCCGCAGAATCGCTCGGGAAAGGGGAAATAGAATCAAAGAACCTTGAAAAGGAAACACAGAAAGTCCAGGAGCTGGGCAGCAGGCTTGGCGAAATGCGAAGCAGCATGCTCGCTGTTGAGGCAAAGCTGGATGAGTTTGCTGAAAAGATAAAGCGCAACAGGGCTGAGGAAGAAAGGGGCCTGAAGATAGCTGCGCTTAATGCAATTGAAAAAGAGCTGGCTGAAACAGAAACCGCAATAGAAGACATGAAAGAGCGGGCCATTGGAAAAGACATTGAGGCGATAAAAACAGACCTGAAGAAAGCAGGGTTTGATGCGGAGCTGGAAAATGTACCTTATGAATGACTGCACGCCCTGCAGCGTGTCCGGGTTCTCAGGCAGGGGGCCTGAATTCAGGCAGATTGCTGATTTTGTCAGGAATTACAAAGGGGGCGCGCTGCTTGTCCACGGGCAGACAGGCTCAGGTAAGACAGATTTTGTGCACAAGCTTGCAAAGGACATGGGGCTTGAGATTCTTGAGCTGAACGCTTCTGACATGAGAAACAAGGAAGCCCTGCTGAAGACCGCAAAAAATGCAGCGATGCAGATGAGCCTGTTTTCAGACGGAAAAATAATACTTATTGATGAGGTTGACGCGCTGTCAGGCACAGACAGGGGCGCTGTTTCCGCAATAGCAGACATCATAAAAGAAACAAAATGGCCCATAATACTCACTGCAAATGATGAAATGAATGAAAGGGTGCACGACCTGAAGAAAAAGTGCAGGTTCATGGAGCTTCCTCCGCCAACGCATAATGAAATGGTGGGCATACTTAAGGAAGCGTGCACCAAAAACAGCGTGTGCTTTGAGGAAAGCGCGCTGCAGATGCTCGCAAGGCAGTCCGACGGGGACGTGAGGGCTTCGCTGATAGACCTGTATGTTGCGTCTTTTGCAGGCAGCATAAAAGACGTGTCCGGCCTTTCAGGCAGGATGAGGAACAGGGATGTTTCAGAGTCAATGAAAATAATATTCAACACAAGCGACCCGCAGATTGCGGTTTCTGCATTTGACAATACGGATATGCAGCTTAATGACTGCATGATGTGGGTTGAGGAAAATATGCCGAAAGAATACTCGGGAGTAGAACTGTCGGCAGGCTACGACGCACTGTCAAAGGCGGACGTCTTCCTGGGAAGAATAAGGAGATGGCAGCACTGGCGCTTCCTTGTATACGCAAACGCATTGCTTACGGCAGGAATTGCGCTTTCAAAAAGCAGCAGCCACAGGAAAGCAGGGGATGTCAAGTACGCGAGAAGCTCAAGGCCGCTGAAATACTGGATAATGAACGCAAAGAACGGCAAGAAAAAGGCGATCGCGGAAAAGCTTGCGAAAGCATGCCACACTTCAAAGAGAAAAGCTTTAAAATCAATGATGCCATACTTCAGGCTGCAGTTCAGCAATAATCCCAAAGCAATATCAGAAGAGCTTAAGCTTGAGGAAGATGAGGCTGAATGGATAACTGATTAACGGAGGTAGAAGATGGTCTACGAGCGAATGCGAAGTGGACCTTTGAACGACAGGAGGAGTGAAAATGAAAGTAAGCGATTTAAAGCCCAGGATGGGAAAAGTGGACATTGAAATTGAAGTCACTGAAATAGGCGAGCCGCGGGAGTTCCAGAAATTCGGAAGCGCAGGCAGGGTTGCAACAGCGACTGCAAAGGACGAAACAGGCGAGATAAAGCTGTCGCTGTGGAACGAGGAGATAGACCTTGTGAAGAAAGGCTCAAAGATAAAGATAACAAACGGCTATGTCAATGAGTTCCAGGGCGAGATGCAGCTCACTGCAGGCAGGTTTGGAAAGCTGGAAGTCGTTAGCTAATGGCTGGTAGAGAGTAGGTGGTAGCTACGGACTAAAGGCTGCCTGCTACAGGCTATTTATTATTTACTTCTGTCCAGCCGTCGGTGTATGCAACTCTCTTTGTCTTTTTGGTTTTCTTCAGGACCTTCAAGGGGTGGAACAATTCATAAATATTCTCTTTTATTCTTTTCATAAAGAAAAGCCTTGCTTTAAACGATTGTTTCGGCGCCGCCTTCATCTGCCGCGCTTTTTGCTTTGCAACAGCGTCAAACTCCTTAACCATATGCCTGCCAACATCTTTCTTAGCCTGTTTTCTTGCATCCATCAGATTTCTATCTCCAATCTCAAAATGCTTTTTTGAAATCTCATCAAGGTTTTTCATCCTGAGCCATGCATAAGCAAGCGCAAGATGCTTTTTGGCATTAAGCAAAAAGCGCTTGAACGGAAGTGCAATATAGCGCCTTGCAAGCAGCGCAACCCTCTTTTTTGCCGGCTTATCCCTCTGGTCCATGCCAATATATACTGCTTTATTGTTTTATATAGATAGCGATAGGTTTTTATGATTAAAGCCGCACTTAATCTGCATTGAAAACAATATCTGTCAGGCATAAAGGCAAAATAATCTGCACTGCAATGCACTGCAATAATTTATTAACAAGAAGCCTGGGCCTTATGCTCAGGAAAAAGCAATCCGCCCTGTTAGAGCTTCCTGCTGAAAGCAGGGCATTTGCAGGCATTCACACTTTCTTCATGCTGTTTCCGATTGATGTCGCATGGCTGGACAGCAAATGCGTTATTGTTTCTGTTAAACAGCGCATAAGGCCGTGCAGGATAGCGCAAGCTGAGAAGCCTGCAAAATACATACTTGAAACGCCGGCAGGAGCTATAAGCCTGAAACAAGGGCAAAAACTTGCTTTCCTGCATTCCGGACATCTCAGAAACCTTTAAATATCTACAGCCCATAAGTACTATTAATAATTGTTATTAAAACAGAGGTGAAAAAATGGCAAACAAAAAAGGCGCAGAGCTGTCGCTGAACTTTATCATAATAGCGGCGATTGTGCTTGTTGTGCTCATAGTCGCGATACTGTTCTTTACAGGAGCAAGCGGCAAGCTGCTCAAGCAAAAGGCAGAAGTAACAAAGCTAAGCACGCAGGAATACAACCTTGCGCTGACTATATGCAGAAGCTCATGCTCGGCAAAAGCAGAGGCAGCCTATGACAACCCCAGTTTTACAGAGGGGCTGGTTAAGGCAGGGTACACATCATGTGAAGACCTCGTAGAACTTGAGCCATTTGCAGACGAGTGCTCAAAGAGCTGCAAGGAGCCGGCAGGCACGCCCGAAGCGCCCGTACCTGCGGAAGGCTGCACAGGCAAAAACAGGGCAGACTGCAAGGCCCCGTGCAAATGGGAGCTATAAAGCTTTCTTTCTTTTTATTTTTAATTTTTTCTGCCCCTGCCGCGAAAATTGATTGACAAAAGCCTTATTAAGTCTCCCGCATATTAATTTTTACATGAAACTCAACAAAAAAGGTGTAGAGCTTTCAATGACCATGATTGTGATTATTGCCCTTCTCCTGATAGTGCTGATTGTAGCAATACTCATATTCAGCGGCGGCATGGAAAGCTTTGTCGGAAAGCTGAAGGGCGTAAACGCAGAAATCTGGGCTGCAAAGCCTAACTTCACAGGCATGGGAAAGTGAAACGCCAATGGCATTAAGCAGGAAAGGAAGCACTGAATCATTAAGCACGCTTATAGGCGTGATAGTGGCTATTCTGATAATCGTGCCTGTCGGCATCGCATTCTACCATTATATTGCTGCCGAAACAAACATGGAAAAAACACTGGCTATGCTTGTGAAAAGGACAGGCAGCCTTGATGATGGGGAGAAAGGCGCAATAGTCGGCTATATAGATGAAGGGTACATCCTGATAGGATTCCAGAAAGATGCAACTGACTTCGGCTCAAACAGGTTCTGGTGGTCATGCGGTGAAGGCTTCTGGAACAGGTATACAATGCTCTGGAACATAAAAAAGCCCGCATCATGCAAGGACAAGGCATGCCTCTGCGCCTGCAAATTCGTCGACGTGTGGGGGGCAGAGCCTGTACTGCAGCCGAGCGCTTGCGAGCAGGGCATGTGCGTGCCTTATGAAGAGGATTTTGATGAAGTAATGCACGGCGGGCCTGCATGCGAATTCGGGCCGTGGATAGACACTGAGAACAACCCTGTCGTTGAGATACATTATGAGAAGAAAGGCGACATAACAGGAATATGCGAGCATGAAGAGTGCGTTTCAAGCGACCTAGACAAGGCAAGAAAGGTGTTTACAGAGTTCTACAACTCATACATGGAATGCAGAAACTACAATTCAAATGACTGCATATGCGACAAGGTGTATGTTGAGGAAATGCCGCGCAATTATGAGATAGCGCTTGACGGAAACGGCGTAAAGACAACAATAAAGCTTGTAGACACTGAAAGCAAGGCAATGAGCTCAAGGCTTGTCGAGCCAGATACGTTCGGAGTGTATAATCCCGCTACAGACGAAGCAAGGGAAAGAAGCTCACTGCGCATAATATCATTCCTGCCTTCAATAAACCCGACAGAAGCCAGCGATATACGGCCTGACAGCACAAGGCTGCCTGTTATATTGTTCAAGGCAAAGAACGGAGCTGTAAGCATGGTGCAGGGAAGGCTTGAGGACGCAATTGCAAAAGGAAAAGACTACTGCACCGCAGAAAAAGCAGAGCCCTGCAGTTTTGGGATTGGAGGCGAGACATTATATGGCCTATGCGTTAATACCAGCTGCGACATGCCGTTTTGGGCAGAAACAGAAGCATTGCCCGAAGGAAAATGCGGCAGGGAAGGCTATGTCTGCTGCAAGGAAAAAAACCCGTGCGAATTCTCCGGAGGCCTGTGCAGAGAGGGCTGCGCGCAGGGTGAAATAGAGCTCAAGCACCCGGCTTACGGAAGCATGGCTTGCCAGCTTGACAATCAAGTGTGCTGCGCGCCGGCGGGAACAGCGCTTCCGGGCGGAAACCAGTGCCAGTCTAACTTCGGCGTATGCAGGAAAGGCCTGTGCAGGGCTGACACAGAATACAGGGATTCCGATTACAGGTGTGACAGCTCTGAAGAAGTTTGCTGCATGGTGCAGGGGCAGCTTTCCGAGTATAAATCAGACATTGCATTAACAAGGCAGGAAGAAGAAACAAGAACAAGGATTGCAAATGCGCCGCCCGCGCCGGAGCAGTGCGCGAATGCCGGAGACGAGTTTTGCGGCCCCTCGCCCTGCGACTTAAGCACGCAAACGCCGCTTGAAGGCAAGATATGCCCCGGAGCCAGCCCCTACTGCTGCAGGCAGGGTTCCCAGTGCGAAAAAATGGCAGGAGGCACATGCAAAAACGTATGTGAAGAAAGGCTTAATGAAGAAATGGCGTCTGGTTCCTTATTCACTTCGCCGCCTTGCGGCTCCGGAGAGGTATGCTGCGTTGAAACTATTATTCCTCTCGGCACAGGAGGTTAAAATGAGAGAATTCATTCTTCGCGCAAGGACAGCAAAAACGTCCGCTGATTTCGATACAAACAACCTCCCTGCCGCGGGCAGGATGGACTCTGTGTGCGCGTCTGTTTCAAATGCGCTGAACATTGCAAACACATTAAGAAAAGATACCGCAATCCATGTTGTAATGGAAGGGGGCCCTGAGCCGCCGAAGCTTTTGAGCTTTTACGGCGACAGGCTGAAAGGCATGGCATGGGACGAAAAAAGCATCGGAGAGTTCATAAAGAACGCCCTTGCAAAAGGAAAAGGCATGGAGGTTGGGGAAAAGAGAGAATTCTGCGACGGGCTTCTTGTTGAGAAAAAAAGCTTTGAGGCGCTGGTCAAGGAAAAGATAAAAGAGGGGAAGCAGGTTTTGTACCTGCACCAGGAAGGGAAAGACATAAGGGAAGCAAAGCTTCACGAGGATATTGTTGTTGTGTTCGGAGATTACATAGGAATGCCGCGGGCAACCGAAGGCTTGTTGGACAGGCTGGGCGCCGAAAGAGTTTCCCTGGGCCCCAAAATGCTGTTTGCAGCGCACTGCATCATAGTCGCGCATAACGAGCTTGACAGAAAGTTTGGCTGAGAAAAAAGCTTATAATATAGTAAAGCGTCTTATTTCCCATGAAAAAGAGGATTATATTAATAATGGCGATAATATCGCTTCTTGCCGCGGGCTGCTCGCAGTATAATGCGCAGCCTTACACAGCACCTTCCGCCCCCGCGGTTTCGGAAGCCGCGCCAGGCACAGGAAGCACGGAAGCAGAAACAAATGCAGTAACAATAAGCAGCTTTGCATTCAACCCGCAGGAAATCACGATAAAAGCAGGAGGCTCAATAACCTGGACGAATCTCGACTCCGCGCCCCATACAGTTAAGTTCGAAGGTTTTGAATCAGAAAGGATGGGCAACGGAGGCAGGTATGAGCATGCATTCATGGAGCCTGGAGAATATGATTATATCTGTAGCATTCACCCGTCAATGAAAGGGAAGGTGATTGTGCAATGAGCGGAGAAAAATTTGACGCAGGCATGGCACCAAAGAAATGCATCTGCATTTCATGCCCCACATACAAGGATTGCGGGGAATTGGCATTCTGCCTGTCAAAAAAAGAGGCATGCAAGGCAATAACTGAAGAAAAAGGCTGCCTGTGCCAGTCCTGCCCTGTGCATGAAGCAATGAGTTTCAGGCACGCATATTATTGTACAAGCGGCGGAGAAAAGCACCAGACAACAAAAACAGAGAAGGCCCGCTACGCAAGAAAGCAGTAAAGGTGAAATAAAATATGGCAGGAAAAGAACCAAGGTGCATTTGCGGCTCATGCCCCAGCTTTAATGAATGCGGCGCAAAGGCGTTCTGCTTTGATGAAACAGGGAAAAGCAAGTGCATAAAAGAAGAAAAAGGCTGCTTGTGCCCGTCATGCCCTGTGCAGGATAAATTTAAGTTCAGCCACACATATTACTGCATAAGGGGAAGCGACAAAAAGCAGGGCAAAAAATGAAATGGAAATGCTCTGTCTGCGGATATGTGCATGAAGGCAAAAGCCCGCCGAAGGAATGCCCGCAGTGCAGCTCCGGCGCAGGAGAATTTGTAAGGGATGCGCCAGGGAAAAAGCTGGCTTATGACGGAAAAAAATTCGATGTCCTGCTGATTAACGGAAGCTCGCACAATGCGCACAACACAAGCCTGCTTGCAGACATTGCAGAAGGCGAACTGAAAAAAAGAAAAATAAGCTGCAGGCGCTTTGACCTGAACAGGCTGCAGATATACCACTGCTGGTGCTGCTACAGCATGGAAGACAAGGCATGCACTTACCCGTGCAGGAACCAGCTTGACGATGCGCCCGCCCTGCATGAAATGCTTCTTCAGGCAAAAGCTGTCATCGTAGTAAGCCCCATAAACTGGAACAACATGTCTGCGCGGCTCAAGGATTTCCTTGACAGGCTGACATGCATAGAGAACATGCCCCTGCTGGGGAAGAAAGCGCCGTGCATAGGAAAGATTGCCGCTGTTCTCATAAACGGGCATGAAGACGGCGCAATGAAGACAGCAATGGACATTTTCCTTTATTTCGAGCAGATGGGATTCATTCTTGCCCCGTTCGGCTTTGCGTACAGGACACACGGCGGGCAGTTCAATGCAAAGGAAGACAATGGCTTCTTCAGGGGGGACAGGAAAATAAAAAAGGATATCGAAGGCGTTGTCCATAATGTTGCAGAGATGATTAAGCTCGGCATTGAAAAAAAAGCAGAAGGCAGGATAAAAGAGGTGTGCGAGTAAATGCTGAACAATATCTCATATTACCTGATTCTCGGCAGGCCCCTGATATTCTATCTCGGGCTTTTGACTTTAACTTCGCTTCTTACAACAGCAACGCTCGGAGCGCTTGTGATTAAGGGCAGGATAAAATTCAAATACCATAAGGCGCTTGCAATAACCACAGTCTGCATAGCGCTTACGCACGGAACGCTGGCGTTCCTGGCCTATCTGTAACTGCATAAAATCAGTAAACTATTTTCACTTCGTTCAAAAGTTCACCCACTACGTTCGTAAACTATAAAAAACACCAGCCTATATCATATCTGTCAAAAAGGGGATGATACCATGAAAACAACCGAAAACCTGTCAAAAGCATTTGCAGGCGAGTCAATGGCAAGGAACCGCTACACGTTTTTTGCAGCTATAGCAAGAAAAGAGGGATACGAGCAGATAGCCGAGATATTCACAATGACTGCCGACAACGAAAAAGAGCACGGAAGCTGGTTCTTCAGGATGGCTAACGAGCTCAAGAAAGGCGACAAAAAGCTTGCAGAGATTAAGGTTGAAGCGCCTGTGAATACTGCATTGGGAACAACAGCAGACAACCTCATGGAAGCAATACACGGTGAAAACATGGAGCATACAAAGCTTTATCCTGAATATGCAGACACAGCAGAAAAAGAGGGATTCAAGGCAATCGCGGCAAGAATCAGGGCTATTGCAAAGGCAGAATCGCACCATGAAGAGAGGTATGCAAAGCTTTTGGCTGAGCTGAAAGCAGGGACTTTGTTCAAAAAGAACGAGCCAGTTGCGTGGATGTGCAGGGAATGCGGGTATGTGCATATAGGGAAAGAGCCGCCTGCAAAGTGCCCGTCATGCGACCATGCAAAGGGATTTTACCAGATAAAGTGCGAGAGCTATTAAAAAGCTGAAGGGTTAGATATATAAATTCCCCCGCCCACAAAATAAGTGGCATGAAAGCGCTGGGCAAAAGAGGGGAAGCTGAAGAGCTGGAAACACTTACACTGTTTGATGTTGTGCTTGGGATTGTGGTTGCAACTTTTCTGGTAATTGCCGCGCTGTCGTTCAGCAGCATTTCATCATTCGGCAGGCTGTACCTTGAAAAAGACGTGTCTCTTCTCACAAGCGCGGTGCTGTCATCCCCCGGGCAGATTACGCTGAAATACCCTATAGGAGAAGATTACAGAGTGCAGATGTGCGAACCTGAAACCAATATATGCAATCATGTGAAAGTTGTGCATGACCCCACGCTTCTTGGCGTATTAAAGAAAGACAGGCTGGTATTCGGCTCAAGCCCTGCAACAGACCTTAGCCTGGAGAGGGAAGAATGAGAATAGGCAAAAAGGCCAGCTATGACTTCAGCAGGAAGGCAATCTATTTTATAGTTGTCCTGTTTGTGCTTACGTTCATATTCCTTTACATGCACGGCGCCATTGTAAATTACAACAAGATTGCGGTGCAGAAAGAGGCTGCAATAGCAGGGGTTGTGCTTGCGCAGGAAGCGATAATGTCGCCCAAGTGCTTTGCATACGTGGACGCGGCAACAGGCAGGGCTTATCCGGGCATGATAGACCTTGAAAAATTCAACAGCGAAGGCAAGCAGCGCTGCATGGAATACCTGAACATCCCTTATAAAATAACGCTTTTGTCATTTGGGAACGTGCCCGAGCTGCAGTCTGACGGAAAAACAATAGCAAAAGGCAGCCAGGAAGAGCTTAAAGAAAAAGTTGTAAGAAGCGTGCTGATAATGAACAAAGGCCAGGTTACAAGAGGCTCAATGACATTTGAGCTTAATGACTATTTCATAGATGACAGCAAGAAAGAAAACTCAGAGCCTTATGAGGAAATATCAAGGCAGTCTGAGGAATTTTATGAGAATGTGGGGGCAACTGTGTCTATCTAAGCAAAATGAAAACGAACAGAAAAAAAGGGCAGACAGAGGATATATTCGCAGATCTTGTCATCGCGTTAATCCTGATTGTAGCGACAATAGCAATAATCGCTACAAAAGAGTATTTTCAGGGCAACAGCGTGCCTGTAAAAACACAAAAAGACGTAACAGGGCTCTATGGCACTGACATAGTGACATTGATGCGGACACCTGTGCCTGAATTTTACCTGCGCGATACAATATGGCGTGAGTCTGAGGTAAAATTCGGAGAGATGCTGGCAATAATCGGCGAAGGGAACAAAGAAAAATACCCATGGGTATTCTCAAAGCAGATTGCGGGATTTTCCCCAAACTACGGGTTTGTGGTGCAGGAAGGCGGCAAATGCACTGCAAGCTTTGAAGAGGCGCTTGGCATTTACATGCGCTTTTTATGGCAGGTTGCATTGTACAACGATAAAGGGGAGCAGGTATTCTGGTGCTCGCCAAAGGGCGTCAAGTTCACAAACGAGCGCGACCCTTACTGCCAGCTCATAAGGACAAAGCTGCCAACAGAGACAGGAAATACAATAACTGCTGAAATAGGGGTGTGCCCATGAACAGAAAAGCGGTTGCTGTGCTTGCTATATCCGCAATCGGGTTCCTTGTGGCGATTATATTATTCTATAACAAGGCCATCAACCTTGTCCCGGGCCCGCCTGCCGAATACCTCGGCGAAACCCAGGTCAAGGTGTATGGAGCATACATTGAGGGGGAAAGGCAGCTGCTTTACATTGACATGGCTGCAGAATATGCATTTGACGCTGCAGGCGGGGCTGAAAAGCTAAGCGCAGCGAATGACGGATTCCTGGTAAGGTTCGGGCTTGAATTCTCAGGATACCTGGACAAGTTTAACAGCATGTTTAACGCAGGCTTAAACATTTCAAATTACACATTTTATGCTGACAATACGGGAATATGGGGGGTCTGCAACAAGGACCTGAACCTGACAACAGAGCTTTACGATTATAAGTTCAGGCCTAACTTCAGGGTTGCTGCAAAGAACAGGCTGCCGCAGGAAGTGCAGCAGCACTATGAAGAGCAGGCTCAGGAAGCTCCTGCAGAGGAGCCTGTGCAGGAAGTGCCGGCAGAGGAAGAAACGCCAGTAGAGCTTGTTTCCGGCAATGTAAAATTCGTTGTAATGAGCGATATCCACACATTCCCGGAGGGTGGCCGGGCTTTAAGGATAGCGGCCGCAGATGCTGTAAAAGCATTAAACCCGGACCTGGTGGTTATGACCGGCGACATTGTGTCAGGCGACCCGGATACAACACTTGAATCAAGAGTAACAGCAATGTGGAGCCTGTTTGACACTGAAACAAGAAGCAGGCTGGGCAGCATACCTATTGCAGCCCTCGGCGGGAACCATGACATGTATACATCCCAACTATTGGAGGGATACACAAATTACTGGAATGAACATCGGCCCGCCCTTGATGTAACAGGCAATTACCCGCTTTATTATTCATTTGACTTCAACAATGTGCATTTTGTCATGCTTAAGAGCAACAGGGCGCGTATGGAAGAGTCGCAGCTCGAATGGCTCGCAGATGACCTCGGCAATGCAAAATCCGAAGGCAAGGCTTCATTGGTGTTTTCCCATTACGCCCTTGCCGCCATGAAACTAAACGACCCGGATGTGCTGCAGCCAAATGCAAGGCTTAAGGACATCTTAAAGCAGAACAATATTATAGCATTCATACATGGCGACACGCATGTCTTTTTCAGGGGACTGACAGACGGGATTAATGTAATAAATCTAGCGTCTGTTGCCGGCGTAAAAAGAAAGCTGGCCGGCGCAGAAACGAACACGCCGCGTATGATAATGGTCGGGGAAATAAGCAACGGGCAATTAAGCACTTATGAGCTCATAGAGCCGGATTATCTCACGCAAAGGTTTGACGAAAGCGTGATTGCGGGCATAAGGCCACCAGGCTTTAGCTAGCCGCCCTTCTTTTGATTTTCCTTGCAACGCCAAAAACAGGGAACCCTATTGTCAGCGCAGCCAGAATGTCTGACAAAGGCCTGCCAAGCCCGAGCATTGCATATAGGCCCCTTACAATGGAATAGCCTGAAGCGAGATACTCTCCGATAATGTCAATTAACCCGCCATTTACCTTATCTATCTGCTGCCCGCTCTTTTTCTCCAGGGCCTGCTTTTCAATATCATCCGCCTTTGCAAGTATCTCTGCCCTATCATTAAAGTAATCAGCATCTGCAAGGCCTGTTTCAATCCTGCTGCAGATATCCTCCGCAGTTCCGTAATGCCCCAATGAGATTTCTGCTTCCGCCTGTGTAATTAAGACGGAATATTCCTGCCCCATATCTTCCTGAAGCCTCTCACTAAAGGAGTCCGTCATTTCAATCATGCGCGAAGAATAATACTTGTGCCCGCCCCTTAACTTAAAAGCAAGCCTTTGGCCGCATGCGTGTGCCTCACCATATTTTTCAGACAAGAGGTATGTTTCGCATTCGGCTAATTCATCCAGTGCTTCACAGTAAGAAGAATTCTGCGATGCATTCCAGTCTGTATAAGCATGTATCCCTGTGCATACAGCTGTGCCCAGCAGACCGGCAGCAGCAAGCCCGAGAAGCGGGTATTTCAGGCGCGCCATTGCTGGATTAAACCCACCCCCGCCTTCTCTATCGCTTCTTCCCGCGCCATGCTGCGCCCTGTACCTTGATGAAAAGTCGTTTGCAATGTCTTCTATCGGCTTTGAACTGTCTATGGTGTATCCTGCTTTGCCTGCCAATGCATCCGCAAACAATATAGCTTTCAGCTGCTGGATATTCCTTGCTTTCAGCACAAGCGATTTCGAGCCTCTTGCTTCAAGCTCGCGGATGTAAACAGCAGCCGCCATTTTGTCCGCTGCATCAGGATCGCCTGCGCTAATGCCTGAAGAAGATATCGCAACCGGTGTTTCACAACAGGCATAAAGCAGACCTCCCCCCAAATCATGCCGGCTGCAGCCTGCGTAATCCGCGCATATAACCTCTTTCACGCTATAAGCGCCAACCATTCTGCCGAGCACGCCGCGGTCCATTGACCCGACAAAATAATCCAGCAGCAGCTGCTTGTCAAGGCTCAACCCCGTGTTTTTTGGCCTGCGTTTTCCTGCGATTATCTGTGCCGCACAGTCAACATCCCGCATCTTCCTGCTTAACCTCCTCAACAATAAAATGCGTACGTTTTGAACTGCAAAGCCTTGCAGCCTGCTCCTCAAATTCATAATATGCTCCCATATTGCGGAATATCGCCGTTGCCATGACAGCAAACCTGCCTGAAGACACTGCAAGCGAGTTGGTGTTCCGGCTCTTTTTTAAAAATGACAAAAGCCTCCTGCTTTTCGGGTGGAACAGCATGAGCGCGTGCACTTCAAAACCGAGCGCCTTAAAATCAGGGAGAGTTGTGTATTTCAGCATCTTAGCCTCCGCGCGCTTAAGCGCCCTCATTGCAGTTTGCCTTGACATGCCCAGCTTGCTTGCAATCCCGGACAGCCTCTGCCTGGGGTCACGCCTAAGCTCCCTTACTACCTCATTCTCATAACCGTTCAATTGCACCACCCTGTTTATGGCATTTGCAGCCTCTGATTATATTGCATGCGCACTGCCTTTCGGCAGGCAGGTAAGACACTTTTTCTGTAAGCTGTTTTTTTGAGAAATACAGCATCTGCCTCCCGGAACTTTCAAGCCCGGTTAAAGAAGCACCCAGCTCGGCCGCCATCATCGCGCCCGCAAACGCATTGCACATAACAATGTTCGATTCCTGCATTGTATTGCAGGCCTGCGGCTGCGTGCTTGCCTGTTCAACATTTCCTCTTCTGCATTCCAGGCAAATGTTGTGATTGTATATGTCAAGCCTTGCCGTAAAAGGGCCAACGCCGGCATCGATTAAAACAATGTTGTTTGCAACAGCATACCTGCTCAAAAGCTCCCTTGCGCCCCAATTGTCAACGCACGAGAGCACAGCAGAATATTTTTTGCCTGCAGTTTTTGCTTCATTCTCATCAAAAAACCTGCCGAACGCGCGCATATTCGCTCCAAGCAGGCTTTCGAGCCTTTGCTTAAGCACAGCAGCCTTATTCCTGCCTATTGCATCATAGTACAGCACCTGCCTGTTTAGGTTTGTCGCATCAATATCATCGCCGTCATAAACATCAAAAGGAATCCTGAGGCAGGCAAGGTTCAAAGCAGCGTACGTGCCTATCCCGCCTGCGCCAACAACAAGCACCCGCCCGCTTTTCAGCCTGGGAAACGAAACAGCCTTTTCTGCCCTTACAGAATCCGCTATTGACATTTTTCTGAAAAACCTGCCTTTCGCAAAAAGATTATAGTTTAAAACTCCGGAAACAGCCTCATCCCCTTCAAGCCCAAGAAGCGCTTTTCTTATTTCGTCCAGTGCAATTGCAGCGATTAAGCCTGACGAAAACGAGCCCTGCTCTTTTCCATTATACCTGCGCATGGCTGCTGTTTCCAGGCAAGCATGGCCTTTTTCCCCACTGTAGCCTGCATATATTGATGCGGAAATATCATCGCTCGAAGCGCTTACAAAAAGCCTTGCCTTCCCTGCATATTCACATGCAGCTTGTTTTGAGGCTTCATTGTTTGTGAAATCAGCAACAACATCAGCAGGCCCTATGCTTCCGGCGTTTGCGGCAGTATTCAGGCGTATTTCCGGGTTTATTTCACTAATGAGTCTTTCAAGCGGTTTTTTAAACAAGTGCCGCTGCCTATGATTTTGCTGCACCAGTGTTATGTTTCCTATCCCCAGGCCAGCCATGTACAGCAATGCGTAATCACTTACCATTGAATCCCCCACCAGCACAACACGGCTGTTTCTAAGTATAGCCTGGTCAAAAACAGATGACTGCCTTGTATAGTCCATATTAGTTCACATTTGTAACCCTGCTAATGCCCGGGGCTCCTGTTATTCTCTGTCTCTCAAACCGGCTGTCTGTGAGGAAAGCATACGGCTTTGCATTGCTCCTGTATTCCTCTGTGAGCACAGCCCTTGCCTTTTCCATCAATGCCTCAAGCTGCAGCTTCGGATTGTCAGGATGCAGCCTTTTTATTGAGCCATAATCATACCTGCCTGTGCATATGCACTGCAATGGCTTTCCGGCAGCAGGAAGCGAAGGGTGGCTGTAAGGGTTAAGCACATAGAGCTTGCCAAAGTCAACCGAATCCGCGTTCATGAATACAGGGGCGCCCACTTCTGCCTCTCCAAAGCTGTAGTAAGCGCCGTTCTTTCTCTCATAAAGGATGTAAGGCTGTATTTTTGTGAAAACATAGAAGCGACTGTCCATTATCCTAAAGCCCACCTGCTTTTCATTGTCATAAAAAATCCCTTCTGCAATGCTGTCCAAAGCCATACGCAGGGGGCTGCCTGCCGCGCGTTTCCTTATTTTTTTCTTATAATCCGCTTCAATATCACTTACTGCTGCTATGTGCGACAAGCCAAGATTAAAATTTCTTCCTCTAACAAAAATATCCCCCCGGCTGGATTCAAAAAGCGGATACACCATAGAATTAAGAAAAAGCAGTTCCTTCTTTGGCAGGACATGCTCTGCTATCGCACCGCCGCCCACAGCGCCCGAAAGCTGCGTGATAACAAGCAGCGCAGGCTGCAAATGCGGGCTTTGTGTTCCGGATTCTGCCTTTGTCCTTATTGCGGAAAGCAGGCCCGAATGCATCCCTGATTTTGCCAGATAATCCTGCTCAAGCATCGGGATTGTTGTTTTTTGCACAAGCCCGATTCTGCATCCGAAAAAGTCCATATACGCGCCCCCATAGCCATTGCATGCCTGATAAACAGCAGGATAGACAATAACGCACGGGCCTTCTGAAAAATACCTGAAGAATGTGTCAGGAACAGGCATGCCCATCACCCGGATTAAGTGTTTTCATATTCTCTGCAAGCTGTTTTGATTTTCCAATGCACCTGCCCGCATACTCTCCTGTGCTGATTATGCCTAATGCCTCATTCACAGCATCCTTGTGTATTTGCTCCAACACCCCCGATTCCTCCAGCCTTGCAATGCATTCTTCAACCTTGTCCAGCCTTTTTTCATAGTCTGCTGCGTTCCCGTCAAACACACCGGACAATGCGGCAAACATGTCCACTACAGCCTTGTCAGCATCCATATGATTTCTGTGGCCATGCCTGTAAAAGTCAACTGAACCGAGGAAAAGCTGCACATACAAAAGGTGCAGTTCCCTTGCGCCATTAAAGTATTCATTGTTTGACTTGTAAGGTGCCTGGGAAACAATTGCTTCCTGCTTTTCCCCCGGATTTAATATGCCTTCAAGCCGTTTTTTGGCAGGTAGCCTGCTGCAGGCAGGAATATGCCTTGCTGTTTCTTCCTGCGAAATGGATTCAACAGACTTTATGCGCGACGCAAAGCGCAATGCAGATTCCCGGTCTCCAAGATTAATCCTGAAAATGCCATGGCTGCTTTTGAGCTCAACGCTGTTATCCCTTGCTATTGCTTCAAATGCAGGCCTCTCCCTCTCCGCCATTGCAAGCGGCTGCGCAAACTGCAGCTTTCTTTTGAATAGCTCTGTGTCTTTCAGCCTGGCGGCATGCTCTCTTTGATTGTCAAGCGAGAAAGAATATTTTTCCCCAATCTCCGCAAGATGCTCCTGCGGCAGGCAAACATTCGGCATTGAGCAGGCTGCCAGCCCAAGCCCGGCTTTTGTGTGCTTCAATTCCCCGCCCTTAATGCTGAACAGCTCTGCAAGATATTTGCCATTGCCTTTCGTATAAGCCCCTGCATTTATCACTATGCTTAAGAACGAAGAAGGCAGAACCTCTTCAACTGATTTTATGCAGTATTCGGTTCCCGCCTCAAGCATTATGCGCCTGCCCTGCATTGTCTGCGCATTAAACAGGTCCAGGCACGGGCCGCCTGCATTAAAATCCCAGCGCCCGGCCTTTTCATTATGCTTTTTCATTGCAGCAAGCTTTGACTTTATATGTTCGTGGTCTGTATGCGAATGAAAAAGCCCGTGCACGCCGTGGCTGTGCCACATGCCAACAAGGTGTGCGCCTGCCTTGTATAGGTCCATGCACGGGAACTCTGATGCAGAAGCCCTTGATATTGAGCCGTACTGCTCGGGAAAAAAGAAGCCCGTAATCCTGCCGCTGCCTTTTTCTGAATAGAGATACCCCATGCATTCTATATCTTTTCCAGCAAAGCCTGAGATTTCCCTTGCATAAAGGCACATTTCGGCGAATACAGCCGCTTCCAGATTCACGTATTCTTTCATCTGCACCCTACATCATCGTAGCGCTTTACAGCCATGTCAAGGCAGTCATAAGCTATGCCGTCAGCTGTATGCCGCTGGTCAATATAGCCCGCAACCCTGTCATCAAGGCGTATGATTTCTGTTTCAGCGCCTATGCGCTTTTTTTTGGTGTTGTCTGCATTATACACGCGCACTTCGCAAAATGTGTTTGCGCCGTTGTGCGCTGCAAGGTATTCTTTTATTTCAGGAGCGGCCCCTTCCTGGCTGTTGCCTGCAATTTCTTCAATGACTTCCCTGAACGTGGCTTTTCTCAGCCTGTCATCAAGCTCTGCATAAACAGCCCTTGACTCGTAATCAGCTTTTTCAGCTGCGTCTTTCGCGCCCGCCGCCTTTTGCCTGTTCACTTCTGTGTTCACTATGCCCACAAGTTTGTTCTCACCCATCTTTTTCATCTCCTGAGCCGAAGCCCGCAATTACCCTGTATTCGTTTTTAATAAGGATTGCCGAAAAAAAACATCAGGATTTTCAGCAGAATGGAAAAATCCCGCAGAACTTCCGTAAAAACAACGGGAATTTCCTGCCTTTGCATTGGAAATTCCGGTTATGGCGAAAAGCGCCTCTGAGAATAAAGATTTGCTTACCTATAGCATTTTTTCAAGTTTTTTTTTAATTTCCTGAAGTCTTTTTCAACTGTCTTTTCCGCCTTTTTCACGTCCTTCTCAACATCTTCAACTTCCTCAAGCTCATGCAAGTGGTGCTTGCCTGTGGGCTTTTCATAGAACGGAATTGCCTTGACTAGCCTTGGCGCCCTTGCAACCGGCCTCATAATCCTTAAAACGCGCTCTGTCCTGCTTATCTTGCCTGCGGCTTCCGCCTCTTTTATCAGCTTCTCGCTTTCGCCAAACAGCTTTGCAAACTCTTCCCTACCCTGGACAATCGTGTGCAGTATTGACTGGCCTTCCTTGACCTCTGCAGAGAACCTTGCAAGGAAAACAACTTCCTCAACAAGCCTGAATACCAGGACGAACGGAAAAACAGCTATTATGTCAATCCAGCATTCCTTAAAGAAGGTCTTGAAGTTTCTTATCCTGTTGTACTTGAACCCGAGGTCCACGATGAATAAAGAGATTATGGCATAATCCCCAATCTCAAGGTAAAGTGCATAATGCTCTGCAAACTCCTTGAAAAAGATGTTAATTATTATGATGCCTGCGAGCAGGATTAATGCATAAGGTATAGCCCTGTCCACGAAGGATTCCACCTTGTGAAGCCATAGTTTCATGTTATTCTGAAAGGTAATAAATGCTTATTAAGGTATCGCTGACGTAGAAAAGGCGGCCCGTAAAAATGTCCACATTTCTGGACAAGGTTTTTTATAGAACCTGTGCAAACAGCCCTTCTAATGCAAAAGAGGTATTTTCGCTCCGCTCAAGACCTTGCTTCGCCGCCGTTCGCAAGGTATTACATTGACACGCCTATCTGGCGGGACTTCTATGAGAATAGAACAGACAGGTTCAGGCCGCTGGGAGAATGAGCGTTCCAGTTATCCTTAGTATTACGACAGCTTCAGCGTCCTCTGCTCTGTGAAAATGACATTCTTGTTTTTTAAGAAAGCAACAATCCTTGCCTCGCTTTCTGCAGGCACCAAAATGGAGCCCCTTCCCGCAACTTTCCCTTTTATTTCCGCAAGCAGGCCCTCGCCTTTTTTTCTCCCGTATAATGCGTATGAAAACATCACTTTCTCAGAAGCGGTCTTACCTGCAAGCAAATAGGTTATAAGAAAGTAAGGCGCAACGCCGAGAAGCTCTTTTATTGATTTATTATGCCTTACGCTGAATCCCTCGTGAAGCACTGAAAGAAGCACTGGCTGAAACAGCTCCTCTGCAAACATCGGCTCTGTATGAAGGCTGATGCCTAACGAATCTGCCGCCTTTTTTGCCGTGTATAAAATGTTTTCCGCAGCCCTGTAATTCTTTTCCCTGAAAAAGCCGATTACATCTATGTCATTAGGATGCTCCTTTCCTTTCACTGCAGAGCCGAATATGAAAATGTCAGCAAGCAGCTTTTCTTTTTTTAGCAAGCTCTGCAATTCGTTTAAAAGCTTCTTCCTCTGTTGGGATGTCAATTGCTCCATTTTTAAAAGCCTCCGTTACCTTTTCCCTTACTATTTCAAGCTCTTCCCTTGAAAGCTCCCTTGTATAAGTTCTCCTGTAAGTGCTGAACAGCCTGTCTGTAATGTCGTAAAGCGCAGGAATATGCGCCTTAAGCATTTCAAACCGCTCATTGTGATCATTTGGAGCATGCTTCAGCTTTTCCTGCAGCGCCAGGTCATCAACTGCAAAAAGCGCCTTGAAATAGTTTGAGCCTGACTCTGCGCGCATCCCCATCTTTTCCGCCAATAATGCAATGAGGAAATAGTTCCTTGCCTTTTCTTTAAGCACTTCAGCCATGTGTTAATAGTTAACATATCTCCTATTTAAAGCTTTTCTTTGTTAATTGTTAGCAAAATGTTAATAGTTAACATATAAGGGCTTAAAATAGGCTTATTGTTAATTGTTAACAAAACAGGAAAATGAGATAAGCAGATACTGCAAACTAACAGCCAAAAATAAATTGCGGCGGAAGCCCGGAATTGTCTCATACTTTAACAATGGTTAATCCCTCGCTTTCCTCGGCCCTGCTAACCCGCAAGCGTTATCACAGTTGGTTAAGGCTGCTCCATTCCTGGCCTGACCTGATTCCCGAAAGCAACGACCCTGCAGGACAAGGTGTCAACGTACGGCAAGGGACCAAGGCCAAAGCATGACCCGCTCCCAGGCGATAGCCCCTTCATAGGTTCGTTTAAGGTGATAGGGTAGAACCAACACCCCGGCATATCCACCGCATTCTAGAACGTGATTGGAGGGTTTATATAGGTTATGGTGCGGGAAGGAATAAAGCCCCTAAGGGCAAACCCCTTAGAAACCCCTAATAGCTTCTGCTGCCCTGCATACATAGCTTTGCACTTTTTCCATGACCAGCCATTCCCTGTCTTCTGTCCTTAATCTGCCCTGCGCGTCTATGCAGAACGGCTCGCTTACCCTTTCATGGAGTTTCTGCATCTTTTCAAGCACATTGCCGCCTGAAAACCCGCCTGCAACCCCGATTCTTGTGTTTGGCAGTTTTTGCCCAAGTGCCAGCATCAGACCTGTGCATTGCCCTACATCAAACTCTTTTCCCTTGCCGCCTGAAGGGTCAACGAGCATATAGTCTGCAAATCCTGCATATTCATTTGCTTTTGCAGCTATGGATTCTATGTCAAGGCCGCTGTTTTTTGTGTAAGCCTGCATTGCCCTTTGCGGAATCTGGAATATCATAACCATTTCAGGCATTGCTTTTTTAATTGCCTCAACCTGCCTAAGCTCTGGCCAGTCCATGTTTATCTGCACTGCAGAGCAATGTTCCCCATACATCCTGCCGATTGAGAACAGCTCTGCCAGCTCATCAGCCAATTTGCCCCTGTTTTCGGTGGAGTAATGCATTACAGGCATGCATCCGCCCGGCACTCCCCTCAGCAGCGAAACAAGATTATCTGCAGAAGGGGACATTGTTCCTCCCTTTGCCCTGTCTGCAAGCCTTTTATTTGACGCGGCAATTCCGAACATAGGCTTGTATGCGCCAAGCCTGCTGTCCCTGCCCAAAAAGCCTTCGCATGCAAAGATTTGCCCTGCCTGCCTCACCTCGCCTATCGTCTTAAACCCTGTTATTCCAATGTATGATTTGTTCATTTTAGCCCTCCTTATTATTACGTGAAGGCAGAATGCATTAGTTAAACTTTTAGCTTATACTATATATATTAGTTAAATTCTATATATTTCAGGAAAACGTTTAAATAGTTGAATAGCGCCTCTTTTTCCATGCAAAGGAAACTAATACAGCTCTCGCCTTCAACAGCAGTCGTGTCCATGCCATCTTCATGGGTGAAAGCCAACAGGCTGAAGAAAGGGCAGCAGGTTTCTGTGGATGTGCAGGACAACAGAGTCGTGGTTGCAGCAGAAAGCAACAAGGCGGAAAATGAAGTTAAGCTTGACATCTCAAAGCTGGAAGGCAAGCTTGTCTGGATTGCAATAGACGCTGCGTACATTGCAGGGCACGATTCAATCATTATCAGCACCAAGGACGCTGCGCAGGCTGCATTGATGGGAAAAGTGGTAAGGTACTTTCCCGGCATGATGATTTTTGACGAAAGAAAGAATATGGTGCATTTCAAGTCCATTGCAGGGCAGGACAGGGAAGACGTCGGAAAAATTCTTAGCAGGATATTCAACCTGGACATATCAATGGCGGAAGACGCAGCCGGCATGATAAAATCAAGGGACTACAGTAGCCTTGCCGGCATGAAAAAAAGGGATTATGCAATAAACAGCTACATAAGCTACTGCAACAGGCAGATAAACAAGTTTGGCTTTTCGCCATTCTCAAAAACAGGCGTTATGCACACCTACCTGAAATTATTGGAAATGCTCGCTGATGCAATGTCTGCGCTTTTTGTTGAGATTGGTGAGAATAAGGCAGGCATTGGAACAGAGCCGGTTAATATGCTCGCAGAGCTGCTTAAGCACCTGCAGGCAATGCATGCAAGCTTCAGCAATGAAAAGCTAATCCTGTCTGAAGAGAAAAGGCAGGCTGCGCTGAAAAAAGCAAAAAGCATGCCTTCAGTTGTGCGCCACCCATACAGCAGGGTTATGGAACTTTTCTTTGACCTGGAAGAGCTTGAGCTGCAGATGAACGGCTGAGTTTCAGTAAGCTTTTTATAATCAGCATGCTTTACTATTATATGCAGCCCATAAGAAAGATTGAGAAAGGCGAATCAGTTGAGGGCTATGCCAGCAATCTTGCATATTCTTTGTTCAAGGGCATTACAAGGGACACAGGCCTTCCTTATACGCATGACCATCTAGCAAGGCTTGCATTATTGATAGGAGACCTTGCGCTTCCCTCAAAATACCATGACGCGTTAATAGCAGCTGCATGGCTGCATGATTCGGCAGAAGACATAGAAGGCATAGGCGTGTTTGACCCGTTTGAAAAAGAGCCTGCACGGGAAAAAGGCGCTGTTTACCTTAACGACTTGCTTGAAAATGCAGGGGACACGGGAAAATACATCTGCTTCATTGTAAACCTGATGACGCACAGGAAAGGCATGCTTTACCAGTCATATGTTTACAAGATTTTCACGTTTCCGGAAAAGCCCGCACTGCGCGACCTGCACATACTCACAGGATTGCTTAAGATGGCTGACATAAGGCTGAACACAAATCCTGATGAGAAAAAGAATGTGAACAGCTGTGTTGAGGATTATTTTACATTAAGGAACGCTGATGAAAAATCGCTTGCAGCATTCTACAGCAAGACAAAAGTGATAGACGCATTCAGGAAGAGCGGCGCAATGGTGTTTGACGTGGGCCTGTTTGTTGAGACGCTGCTTGAGGGGTTTAAGCAGAAGCAGAGGGCCATTGCAACAGACAATATCTGCCAGTACCTGCCCCTTGCAGAGCACAGGCTTCTGGTTGAAGTCGGCAAGAATAATGCACTGTTTGACTGGCAAAAGCTCAGGAAAATGCTGAAAAGCACGTATATTGATTCGTTGAGATGCTATCCGGGAAGCCTGTATGATGTCAAGAGAATGGGCATCAACCGCAAGGCTCCTAAGATTTCAGGCTATACGCCCCTCCTGAAAGAGATAAGGCTGGAAGCTGCAAAAGCGGAATAGAAAGCCGCAGGGGAAACCCCTGAACCCCTTTCACAGATTTATTGACGGAAAATAAAACTGCTTTCCGGCAATGCTGAAAATTCTTATGCCTTTTGGCGAGTATTTTTAAACCATTTTCAGCGCACCTGCCGGGATTTCCGGATTGTTTGAAAGATTTGCGAAATTTTTCCAGCAATACTTATCAATAAGCGTGGATAAGCTACATTAATGCAGATAGCATATGCCCGCAAGGTTTATATACCAATAATGGATAATATTATCTGAAAATGGATAATAAGATGACAATAATAAACTATCTAGGAAAGAACAAAGGAAAGCGGCCGACAATGAATGCATTGAGCAAGGCAGTGAAAGTCCCATATGCCACATTCCACAGACTGATTAGCCATATGAAAGGGCTTGTAGTGCTTGATACAATTGGCAAGGCGAAGGTGGTTTCGCTCAATACTGGAAACCCTGCCATAAAATCATACCTTTCGGTAAGCTCTGAAGAGGAAAAAAATGATTTCCTTGAGAGGCAGCCAATAATACGGAAGATTGCATCAGAGCTTGATACAAAAGATATTGTATTGCTCTTTGGCAGCTATGCAAAAGGCA
The DNA here is from genome assembly GCA_013329215.1 of Nanobdellota archaeon. GTDB lineage: Archaea > Nanobdellota > Nanobdellia > SCGC-AAA011-G17 > GW2011-AR17 > UBA9640 > UBA9640 sp9640u. The sequence goes on from DUKS01000012.1 coordinate 52,794, forward strand.
AGGAAAAGGAAAGATCGGACATAGACATAATGGTTGTCAATACCAAAGGGGAAAGAAGCATTTCATTCTCAAAGTATGAAGTGATGTTCAGGAAAAAAATCAATGCGCTGTTTGTTGCAAAACCAGAATTAAGGCAAATGCTCAGGGAAGAAGGGGAAAATGTGGGGAAGCAGGCGCTTGAAAGCCATATCCTGCTTAACAATTCAGAAGGGTTTTGGGAGTGTGTGTATGGATGAGTATAAGGAATTCTTCAGCGAAATGCTGGGAAAACAGCTTATAACAAAATCAGATTCCCTCTTCAAGATAAAGCTTTTTCTTAAGAAAGGCGAGAACAGCCTTTTAATAGCGAAGCATAACAAAGATATAAAACCGAATAAAGGGGAAGCGGGCAAGATTTACTGGAATTACTGGGCAATAATCATCTCTTATTATTCAATGCTTTACTGCGCAAAAGCGCTGATTCTTTCAAAAGGGTATGAAGTGCATACGCATGACGCATGCCAAGCTGCATTGGGCTATCTGTGCGTGCCGAATGAGATGGAAGAAGAGGATTTGGAAATGCTGAACCAGTCATACAAGATATTCGAGGATGAATACGTGAAGTATTTTGAGGATGCAAAAGCGGAAAGTAGGATTGCAAGGTATTCGGCCATAAAGGCTTACAGCGAAAGAAGGCTTGATGAAATCTTTGAGAATGCAAGGAAGTTTGTGGCGAAAGTGGCTTTGGTTTTGCAAGAGTATTGAGAGCTACTTCAATACATAAAACTTCTCAGAAAAAGGAGCCCAAACTGAAGAATCCTTTGTTTTCGTGAATTCTGCAATAGTCGCTGCGCATTCAAACGGGCTTTTTTGCTCTGTATGAACTTCAATATCATATATTTTTCCTTCATGCACGTGCGGGAACTGCATTTCGGCTATACCTACAGCCCTGTCTCTTCTTGCTATCTCCCTTCGCTTCAGGGTTTCAAGCGGGCAGTGCACGCCTACAAATAATATATCAAAAGGTGCCAGCGTTGTTACGCAATCATCAATTATTGGCTGCCACCATAGCACGTGATCCAGAATATAATTCAATCCGTGTCTAATGCCGGTTGAAATTGAAGAATGATAACCGCTTATGACTTCTGTCGCCAACTTTTTTGATTTTCGTATCACCTCTTCATTGTCGGCGCCTAATATTCTGGTCAATCCTCTAAGGTGCTCAATGCGTTCCGCATTTTGTTTCGCCCAATTATCGCTATAGTTATCCACAGAAGTATAAGTGTATGAAGGCAAAAGCATCTCCAGCTCCCTTGCTATTGAAGTCTTGCCTGAGCTTGATGTTCCGTTCAGCAGGATTGAGGGCTTTCCCATAAGAAATAGCTCAAAAATAGGGCTATATAAAGATTAGCTATTTGAGTTCAAAATTAGGTTTTCTCAGCTTCCCGCTCTGCATGCCGCTTGTTCAGCTTCTCAATCTTAGCTTCAAGCGCCGTTTCTATGTCCACGTTTAATGTCTTTGCAAGAAGAAGCGTTGTTATGAGCACATCTGCAAATTCCCCCTGCAGGCTTTCTGCTGAATGATTGTCCAGCTTGCTCTTCCTCTGCACTGCATTATGCGCAAGAACCTCATTTGACAGCTCGCCAAGCTCTTCTGCAAGCTTTACAGTCCTTGAAAGGATGCGCTTTTCCTCATCAGTATAATTATAATATGTCTTTAGCCTTCCATCCTGCATCTCTATGAATTTTAGAAGCTGTTTTAGTTCCATTTTACTTCACTTCAAAGCCCTTCAAATACTCTTCTTCCATGAAGTGGAGCTTGCCGGGGACAATTAAACACTGCGGGAACTTGCTGAGCTTTTCCTTTATTATTTGCTTTGCAGTTGCGTATACGATTTCCTCGTCTTCAAACCCCAATCTTGCGCACGCAACGCACATTGTCTCTTCTGTGAAGAATTTCTCCTTTCTTTTTTCCTCAACCTTCAAAAGAAAATCAACTGCCTCTTTCGCAGACATTGTCTTGTTCTCTTCTACTTTCAAATCCAAAAGAAATAAAGTGTGCATTCCTGCATTTTCCTTCAGAACATCATAAGGCGCCTCAATATCCTTGTTTTCAAACGGTATTGAAGTTATCTTGCCGAACTTGTATAATGACAATCCGGTGTCTCCCACTGCTGTAAGGATTGATGCGTTATGTATCAGATAGAGCTTGATGCCTGCTTTTCTCGCCCTTAAAGCCAAATCAACGTGAGTTGTTGCTGAAAACACGTCTCCTACAACCAGAAAAGCAACATCATTCTCAACAGCTTTCTTCAGTATTTCCTCTTCTGCCTGCTTTTCAACAATATCCCTTGTTGCAGGTATTAGTTTCTTGCCGTAAAAGTCCTCTAATTTCTTGATTTCAGCTGGAAGTATTGAAGTGTAAGTATCTATGTAGACGAAGTTGCAGTTCCTTACTGCTTCCAGCCCTTTTTCAGTTATGTCCTTCTCAGAGCCCAGCCCTAATCCTATTATGTATAAAGCCATGGGTTTAGATGGTAGAGTGAGGGTTTATATAGCTTTCTGCATAGTGCAGGAAGATTCGAACGTGCTGAGAAATGTTTTGGAGGTGGAGAAAGCCCCTAAGGGGAAACCCCTTAGAAACCCCTTACGGGCGGAAGTGATAATTGCTCTCCAGAATCTCTTTTCACATAAGGCTATTTGGCAGAATATTGCCTTGCACCCGCATTACAGCTTTTTCTCTAAAATTACAGCGGAGCCTGCATCTTTAATTTGCTTATATCCCAGTTTCAAATAAAGCTTTCTGGCGATATTATCTTTGAAAACTTTAAGCCTGATTTTTCTTAGCTTATATTTTTTGGTGTCTCTTTCCATCAGATACATTAAAAAAGTGCCAAGCCCTTTTCCTTGCATGGATGTAGAGACTTGGACATTATGGATATAAGAAAAATTATCTTTAAATTCAAAGTCAAAGAAAGCAACTCTTTTTGCCCCATATTCAACAATCCTGATATTTTTCTTATGGAAATTATCCTTGAACACCTTCGGGTTCCATTCGCCCCAATGCTTGACAAAAAGGGCGTACATATTTTTTTTGGATAAGGTATAGACAAACCCATAATCTTTATCCTCGCAATTCCTGATTTTGAATTTATAATTCTTAATATTGGCAATCATAAGAATATAAGAAACTCGAGCATATAAAAAGTTGTCGGCGCCTGCGCCCTACTTCTCCGCTTCTCGCTCTGCGGGGATGCAGTATTCATCACAATGCCCATACACCCCAACCAACAGTTTCACGCCGGAGACCCGCCTTTGATTCTAATTATCTTTGTTCAGTTAGCCAGCTTTGACGATACAAACCCAAAACTGCCTTCCGGAGACATTGAAAATTCAGATGCAGTCTGCCCTTTTTTGCCTATTTTTTCCGGCGCGCCCATCCGGTTTTTCAACACCTGCCGGAAATCCTGCGGATTTTGAGCCGAAGAGTTTATATTCGAAAACCCCCAGTTTTCGGATATCCAAAAACGCACGGCGTTTTTGAATATGAATAAGAAACAACGAGCCACGCTTATGCAAAAAGAAGGGTATAACAGGCTGGTATCAGACATAGGAAGCCTGCTTGAACAAGGAAGAAGGCAGGCAGTCTCGGCTCTAAACACAGCTATAACATTAACTTATTGGCACATAGGAAAAAGGGTTGTTGAATTTGAGCAGAAAGGAAAGACAAAGGCAGAATATGGCACCAAACTGATAGAAATGCTTTCTAATGACCTTAAACAAAAATATGGCAGGGGATTTTCTGTAGATAATCTTGAGAATATGAGGCGATTCTATATTCTTTTCAAGAATTCCGAGACACTGTCTCGGAAATTGTCCTGGAGCCATTATGTAGCGCTGCTTAAGGTAAATAATGAGCCCGCACTGCAATTTTATTTAACTCATGCTGAAACGGAAAACTGGGGTACAAGAGAACTCGACAGGAATATAAACTCCTTGCTTTATGAGCGGACTGCTTTAAGCAAAGACAAAAAAGCAGTTCTTGCAAAGGCAAGAGGCACAGCTCCAACTCCGGAAGAGGAAGTAAAAGACCCTTACGTGCTTGAATTCCTGAATCTCAAGGAAGAAAAAGAATATTCAGAAAGCCAGATAGAGCAGGCATTAATTGATAATTTGCAGGAATTCATGCTTGAGCTTGGCAGGGGATTTGCTTTTATAGCAAGGCAAAAAAGGATTTCCATCAATAATGAGCATTATTATGCTGATTTGGTGCTATACAACCGCATATTGAAATGCCTTGTAATAATAGACGTGAAAAGCGGAAAATTCACGCATGCTGATGCAGGGCAGATGAATTTTTATGTCAATTACTTCAGGGAAAATGAAATGATGGAAGGGGAAAATGAGCCCATAGGCATTGTGCTTTGCACTGACAAGGACAATACATTTGTAAAATATGCGCTTGGCGGCATGAGCAACAGGATATTCGCGTCAAAATACCGGCTCAGCCTGCCTTCTCCTGAAGACTGGAAGAAGGTAGTTGAGAAAGCAAGAGATTCATGCAAACGAAAATTAATAAAAGAATGAATGCCGGAGGCCTGCCTTCTGCCATC
>DUKS01000053.1 GCA_013329215.1 Nanobdellota archaeon
AGGCTCTTGGAATACCTTCATTATATCTTCCCTTTTCCTTTGAACGCTTTCCAGATGGCTTTTCTGGAGGATATTCTGCATTTTCTCGCGCACGTCTTCCCTTATTTCATATATCTTTTGCATATTTTCATCAAGAACGCATGAAAAAAGCTTCTCAGCCTGCAAGATAAAAGAAGTAACAAGCGGATTTTTGCCCGGATTAAGCGCAATCAAAGGCGCAATTTCTGTTTTTAATTCTTCAATATATGCTTTCAAGTCAAACTTGCGGGAAACTACCTTTTTGATTATTGGCAGCTTTTCACGCACAATAAATGACTCTGTATTTAAAGCATCAACTTCTTCAATAATCTTATTCTCAATAAATGACTTTTGCGAAGGGCTTAGATTCTTCTTCAACAATTCAACCCGAGCCAAAAATATCCGCGTTAAAGCGTCTGTGCCTGCTTTTGACTCTTTGGCTTCTTTAAGATGATGGTATTTAACATTTGAATGCCCGCCTATTGTAAAATCTAATATTAAAAAATCATTTTTCTCTCTGTTTGGCAGCCATTCTTTGTGTCTGCAAGCCGGCAAGTTTCTTGTCCCTCTTCCGAGCATCTGCCAGAACCTAATACCTGAGAATACGGGCTTTGCAAACACTAAATTGCATACCTCGGGAATATCAACCCCTGTATCTAATACTCCTACGGAAAGCGCTATTCTCGGCTCTGAATCTAACTTAAACCTTGTGAGTTCATCAGTATACCTATACTCATCAGAAAGGATTTTTTGAACTTCATTGCCCAAGGTCGGATCTAATTTATTGAATATCCTTTTAATATGATTAGCATGGGCAATATTAGCACAAAAGAATATTGTTTTTGCAGGCTTTCCTTCATCAGATCTATAGCATCTGTTCAAAAATTCACGGACAATAATCTCATTTGTTTTATCATCCATAAAAACGCGAGCAAATGTTCCGCCCGGCAGCTGTGTATAATCCGGATTTTCACCCTGTTTAATCAATTGAAGTTTTTCTTGTTTAGAAAGCACTGTTCCTTCAATGCCTAACGACAAAACTTTTGTATCAATTATTTGGGCATTATAAGGAACAAGAGATTCATCCCTTATAGCCTCATCATAAGTATAATCCACTGTAGCTTTCTTACCTTCACAGCCAAACAGCTCAAATGTATTCTTGGTTTCTTCTGCAGAAGGTGTGGCAGTTAATCCAATCTTTATAGCATCAAAATAGTTGTAAACTTCCCTATTGGGGTCATAAATTGACCTGTGCGCTTCATCAAATATGATTAAATCAAAAAATCCGGGACTAAATTTTGCATAGTATCTGTCCTTTTTTCCGCTTCTCAATGTCTGGATTGTTGTAACATAAAGCCCATTCGGGAAACTTGAAGGGCTTTTCCTTAAGTCTACTACGGCTTCCTGAAAAAATTCTTGATATCCGTTTGTTTTTGCCTGATTAGCCAGAGCAATCCTATCTGCAATAAATAATACATTTCTTACTATATTTGCCCTAAGCAGAACATCTATCATAGACATGGCAACTCTTGTCTTGCCTGTGCCTGTTGCCATAGACACTAAAGCTTGCCTATGTCCTTTCTCTATATGTTCCATTAATTGCTTGACAATAAGAATGCTTCTCGGGCGATCAACTATCCTGTCAATGCTTATTTTTGTGGGGTCTCTCTTCTTCCTATATAATTCACCTCTTCGCATTAAATCAGCTTGAGAGAATGGCCCGCTAACATGCCTTTCTACTCCATCTTGATCAATGAATAGCCATTTAATTCCATTAGTCAAAAAAACAGGCATTCTTTCTCCGGTTTGGCCTTCGATATCCTTTAAATAAGTCCTTGCTTGAGCTCTTCCCTTATCTTCTGAGACCGAAGATTTCTTTGCTTCTACTAAAGCAATAGAAGAATTATCCTCTGCTAATAATAAATAGTCTATAAATCTTCCGGAATCGTCATTCTTGCCTTGGGAGAGGACATATTCTTTAGCTTTGAAGTTGGACTTGATTGAATTTACCTCTTCTTTTATATAATTTTTAATCCAGCCTGCTGATTTTAACTGCTTATCTATCAATTGTTCTCGAGTTTGTTTCTCGTCCATTTATAAAGAGTATGCCTCTTTGGATTTATAAGCTTTGCCCGACCCGGCTTTGACGACGGAAGAAAAAACTGCCTTCCGGCACTATTGAAAATCCTACGCTTTTCATCTCTTTTTCGCATTGTTTTTCCGAAAACGCTGCGGGATTTTTCAACACCTTCCGTAAAAACGCGTGTTTTTTAGCAGATAGCTTTATGAATAAGAAGCAATAAACGCCGCTTATGAAAAAAGAAGCGAATAATTACAGTAAAATCCTGGAATCCGTAGTAAAGCAGATAGAGCAGTCAAAGCTGAGGGCTTTTTCAGAAGTAAACAAGGCGCTATTAGAAGCGTATTGGAATATAGGGAAGGAGTTAAGCAAAACATCAGGGTATGGCAAGGCAGTCGTTGAAAGGCTGTCCAGGGACTTAAGGATGAGGTTTCCGGGGATTAAGGGCTATTCAGTGGCAAATCTGTGGTATATGAAAAAATTCTATGAAGCATATCCAATTCTACAGCCAGTGGCTGTAGAATTGCCTTCAAGCCGAAAACTACAGACGGCGTCTGTAGAATTGCTTCCTGTTCGAAAACTACAGTCAGTGACTGGAAAATTGCTTTTTTCAATAAGCTGGAGCAATAATATGGCTATCTTAGATATGGCTCAAACGCCGGAAGAAAGGGAATTTTATCTTAAAATGAGCCTAAAAGAACGATGGGGCAAGCGAGAGCTAAAGCGCCAAATAAACTCCTCCCTCTTCGAGCGCTACATGACAGCTGACAGGCCTGAGAAAGTGACAGCCTTAATCCCAAGGCATAAAGAAGAAGACATTGTAAGGCATTTTAAAGATGATTACGTGCTTGAATTCCTGAACCTTGGCAATGAATATTCTGAAAAAGAGCTTGAAAAGGCAATTATTGACAATCTCAAAGACTTCTTCCTTGAATTTGGGAAATCATTAACGTTTGTCGGCTCGCAGTATGTAATTGAAATAGACGGAAGGGAAAATAGGATTGACTTATTGTTCTTTGACAGGGAATTAAGGTGCCTTGTTGCTATTGAATTGAAGACAAGAGAATTTAAGGCAGAATATATCGGGCAGATACAAAAATATCTTGCCGCATTGAACGAGAAAGTGCGCTTGCCACACGAAAGAGAGAGCATAGGAATAGTCTTATGCAAGTCTAAAGGCAAGGAAGAAGTGAGGTTTGCTTTGGCAGGAACAACGCCCCCTTTGAAGGTTGCTACTTATATGACAAAATTGCCTTCAACTAAACTGATATTGAAAAGGCTGGGGCAATTAACAAGAAGGAAAGAATTGGAAGAAGAATGAATTCAAAAGAGGTTGAGCAGGCGCTGAAGCAGCTTGCAAGCGAAACAGAAGAAGCAAAGAAGTCAGATTTCTTCAAGAACTATTTTGATATAATGTCAAGATTCTGGGATTACTCGCCTTACAACCAATTATTAATCTATCTCCAAATGCCGGATGCAACAAGAGTTGCAGGCTTCCATAAATGGAAACAAATGGGAAGAAACATAATCAGAGGAAGCAAGGCAATAAGGATTCTTGCGCCTGCAAAAAGCAAGAAGATTAAAGATGATAAAGAGGAAGAAACAATAACCTATTTCCATCCTGTGAGCGTTTTTGACATATCGCAGACAGAAGGCAAGGATTTGCCTGACATTGAGATTGAAGCAGAAGGGCAAACAGAAGGCATTCTTGAAAATCTATTACAATTTTGCCAAATGCAGGGCTTTACAGTGAATTTTGAGGATTTAAGAGAAAACTTGCACGGCTATACAGCAAATAATTCCATCGCAATTAACAAGAATAAGAGCAACAACACGCAGATTAACGCTTTGTTGCATGAAATAGCTCATGCCTTGCTGCATAAGAATTCAAGCTTAAGCAAAGAGCAGAAAGAGATTCAGGCTGAAGCCACAGCATACGTAATAGCAAAGCGCTTCAAAATAGAAACAAAGAGCTTTAATTATCTGGCTTTGTATGATGCGAATCAGGAAAAGATTATGGAAAACCTAAAAGTTATAGCAGGATGCGCAAAAACAATTATCGCAGGCGTATCTCTGAAAAGCTAAAAGCTTTTCAGGACAAGCGCAGCCATTCTCACATGGGCGTATTCGAGAATGCTTCGCATTCTCGGATATCCGAAAACCAGCGGGTTTTCGAATACACTGCGCCCATCCGCCTTATTGTTTTTAGAAAGCTTTATAAACAAGTGTCGTTTCTCTAACCGAGAAGATAGGATTGGCTCGCGCAGTTCTATGCGGGAACTTTCCTATACTGGGTGCAAAAACCTTCCGAGCAAGAGCGAAGGGAGGTCTGGAACAAAGTGACAATACTATGGCAAAAATGTATTCTCGAAGGAGAGGAAAGGCGGGCAGCAAAAGGCCGTCGAATCCGGTAAAACCCATATGGGTTCCTTATAAGCCGAAAGAGATTGAGCAGCTTGTTGTGAAGCTTGCAAAAGCAGAGCACACGCCGAGCCAGATAGGCCTTGTATTGAGGGATGCGTACGGCATACCGAGCGTCAAGTCGCTTGTTGAAAAAAAGATGGTTAAGATTCTTAAGGAAAACAATGCAGCTCCTGCGCTTCCGGAGAACCTTTCATGCCTCATCAAAAAGCACATCCAGCTCATGAAGCACATTGAGGAAAACAAGAAGGATGAAACAGCAAAGAGGGGAGAATTAATCACGCAGTCAAAAATAAACAAGCTTGCCAAATATTACAAGAAAAAAGGCGCGCTGCCGAAGACATGGGAGTACGACAAGGCAAAGGCGAAGCTGCTGGTAGGATAAAAGAATGGCAACATCAAAAAAGCTCATAAAAGGAAAAAAGAAATGGTTTGTTATACTTTCGCCTCCTGAATTCAAGGAGCAGATCATAGGCGAGACAAGCGCTTACGAGCCTGAGCAGGTTATAGGCAGGACAGTAAGCATGAACCTCGGCTATCTTGTGCCTGAAGCAAGAAGGCAGAACGCGATTGCAACATTCAAGGTGAAAAGCGTGCAGGGGCTTAACGCTTCAACGCAGCTTGTAAGGTATGAAGTCGCGCCAATGCTCATTAAAAGGCTTGTAAAAAAAGAAAGGGACAAGGCCGATGATTCGTTTGTTGCAGAAACAAAGGACGGCGTGAAGTTCAAGCTCAAGCCATTCCTGGTCACAAGGGGCTTTGCGCACAACTCCCTGCTTACAGCACTGAGAATGAAGGCAAGGCAGATTCTTTCTGATGATTTGAAGAAGAAAACCTATTCAGAAGCTGTTGTCACGCTTGCATCAGGCGAGCTGCAGAAGCTGATGAAGACAGAGCTCAAGAAGATTCTTCCGCTGGCTGTTGCCGAGATACGCGTTGTTGAGCTGGTAAAGTGAGCCCGCAGGGTATCAATAAGCTTTAAATATGATTTCAGCCACTTATTCTTCATGAAAAAAATTTTAATCGTGATAGCTGTGCTGGCGCTGCTGGTTCTTGCTGCAGGATGCAAGCTGAAAGGCATTGAAACGCAGCCTGCCGAAAGCGCGCAGGGCGAGCTTGATGCGGATGTGTCCGGGTTGGAGGCAGACAGTAGCGACGTGCCTGCAGAGGACATAAGCATTGACACAGCAGAGCTTGAATCCTTGGACATGTGAAAGGCCATGAACCAAAAACAGCTTGCTGTAATGCTTTCAGGGCTTGCGCCTGTTAAGGAAAGGAGCGCAAAGCTTGAGCAGTACCCTACTGATTCTGAGATAGCTGCAGAAGTGCTGTGGAATGCTTTTCTTCAGGGGGACATTGAAGGCAGGGCGGTTGCTGATTTCGGCTGCGGCAGCGGCATTCTCGGGGTTGGCGCTTTGCTGCTTGGCGCTGAAAAAGCTGCATTTATTGATATCGACAGCAAATCAATTGAAACTGCAAAAGAGAATGTGAAAAGCGCGTCAAAAGCAGCAGGGAAAAAGCTTAATGCGGATTTTTTCAATGTGGATGTAACGGATTTCAAGGGCGGGGCGGACGTTGTGCTGCAGAACCCGCCATTCGGAACAAAGCAGGAGCATGCTGATAAGGCATTCCTGTTAAAGGCAATGGAAACAGCCGGTGTTGTTTATTCTTTTCACAAGGCTTCAACTGAAAAGTTCGTGAATTCTGTTGCAAAAGACAACGGCTTTCAGGCTGCAGGCAGATGGCTTTTCCGCTTTCCAATAAGGCAGAGCTTCAGGTTCCACACAAAGAAAGTGTTCTACGCAGACGTCGGGTGCTATAGGTTGGTTAAAGAATAAGAAATTAGATAAAATAAAAAATCTCTTTTGTTACCTTACCCTTGCCACCTTTTCCCGCAACTCGGGCATATAATGTGGGCCGTGATTTAACTCGGCAGAACCCAGCTTGCCTACAAATTTAGGCTGGAGCTCTATGTATATGTTTCTAATGACCTGTTCCACCTGCTTGTTTACGCCTCTATCTTTCCTTTCAGGAACCAATCGCCCTCCAATATATGTGTCTATTCCGCCGTAACCTGTAAAATCTGGGATTACAATGCCTGTATCGGCTGAAACCTTAAACGACCATGGCTCTTTTAGCACTTCATACAGGATTCTGCCTGCTGTATACCCCATTATACTTTGCGCAATAGTGTCTCTTACAAGCCCTTCAAGGCTTAACCCAACAATGCCGTCATTTCTTTCTGCAAAAGTAAGCATTGCCAAAGCAATCTCTTGGGTTTCACAATGGCCTGTGGATAAGTGCCTTATGTATGTGCCGCTGAATCCGCTTTCCTGTAAAATCTTTTGCGCTTCATCCGTAACTGTGCTTCTGAATGCGTATCCTTGCTCTCCTCTCTCTGAGGAGACGTTGCCATTTGCATCAAGCCATCTCAAATCATTTCGTCCAAAGGTTACGTTGTGTACCATTTTAATTACCCCCAAATCGTGTTGCTGATGTAAACCGCCCCTCATTTATAAGCTTTTTGTATTCTTTTTCTGTTTGCTTTATCCCAAAAGGATTTCTTCTTTGCTGAATATCGAATTGCAGACGTCGGCGTGTGGAAGCTGGCAAAGCTGTAATTTTATGCAAAGAATACATAAGCTTTATAAAACCGCATTTTCCCAAACCGCTTATGGCATACTCACTTTTCCTGGGAACAGGGCCTGCCGGCCAGCTTGAAATATTTTCAGTGCTGTGCAAGGAGGCTGTAAAGAAAGGCCTGCCTCTTGAGAATGCAGTAGCAGAAAGCTATCATGCAATGAAAGAGGCTGTGAGGCAGGCTGCGCCAACTGTATTGAATCCGTTTCCCGGATACGGCTCCGGAAGGCGAAAATTGGAGCAGAATATGGCTAAATTTCACCCGTTAAGCCTTTATGCAGAGTATGCGAGAATAGCCATGCCCCATCTTGATTATCCGGTTGTTGCTGTTGAAGGGAATCGCGAATCTTTTGACAGCTTTTGTGCCATAGTCGAAACTCTCGGATTAAGCGATAGGATTATTCCTAAGAATATGAAGTTTGTCGGCTCTAAGTATGCTGACTCCGAACTGCAAACTGAAGGCAAGGCATTGCCTGACGTTGCAGGGCTTGTTGCAGAGCGCGGCTTTCCTTCGCTTGTCGCAGGCTCGCATTTCTTGTCCATCAGCTCGCATTGGAGAACAGAAGACTATAATGGAATGGGGCTGCATAGAAAAGTTCCGCACCGTGCAATTACACAGCTGATGGGAAATGATACACTCCTGGCTTTTTTGGAAGAAGGCGATTTGATATTCGATGAAGGCATAGCATATGCAGATGCAATGTGCAGTTCTTTAGGAAAGCATGAAGAGTTTGGCAGGAGAAGCATAAACGGCCTGCGCGAGTTTGAGAGGCTTGCGGGCTATTTTTTCAGCATTGCAGGCAAAAGAAGGCAGTTTTCGGTTAAACTTTTCCCGAAGGAGCTCTTATCCAATTATGACCGGATGCGCGGTGATTGCGGCCAGGCGCTTGTTGCAGTGCAGGCTCAGAAAGCTTTATAAATCCCTCCCGATATCCAATACTACAATGGAAATCAAGGTTCTGGAATACAAGAAAAACAGGCTCAAGTTTGAGCTTGTGGGCAAGACGCATACCCTCGCAAATGTTATCTCCAAAGAGCTTTGGAATGACAAGGACATTGCAGTAGCCGGCTACACGCTTGAGCACCCGATGACAGGCAATGCAAGAATGGTTGTGGAAACACACAAGGGCGATGCAAAAGAGGCATTAAGGGACGCGCTTGCAAGGCTTAAGAAAAAGAACAAGGAATTCGCTGCTTTGGCCAAAAAGCTGAAATGAAGCTCATTTTAAAACAGGGTTCTGAACTTGTAAAATTAGCAAGAGCTTCTATCGAAGGCAAAGAGCTGAAAGTAAAAGGGTTTGAGGCAAACCAGGGAGTCTTTGTCACGCTTAATTCTTATCCTTCAAATCAGTTAAGGGGCTGCATAGGCTTTCCAGAGCCTGTGATGCAGCTGAAGAAAGCGATAATCGAAGCTGCGAAAGCAGCAGCATTCCATGACCCGAGGTTCCCGCCCTTAACAAAAGATGAAAAATTTGTTGTTGAAGTTTCTGTGCTGACAGTGCCTGAAGAGATTAAGGTAAAAGACGCAAAAGAATATCCGAAGCATGTTAAGATCGGCGAAGATGGGCTTATTGTTGAGTATGATGGCCGCAGCGGGCTTCTCCTCCCTCAGGTGTTTCCCGAGTGGAACGCAACGCCTGAAACTGCACTGGATATGACCTGCGAGAAAGCAGGGCTTCCGAAAGAATTCTGGAAAACAGGCAAATGCAAATTCTATAAGTTCCAGGCGCAGATATTCAAAGAGGAAAAGCCCAACGGGAATATAGTGGAAGAAAAGCAGTAAGCCATAACCTTTTTAAACAGTAGGGCCCAATGCTTCTATAATGAATTTTGACCTGCAGAAAGCGAAAAAGCTTCTTCACAATATCTGGTATTTCATATGGGAAGATGACAGCATTGAGTCGTGGGTTGTGAATGTAATCCTTGCATTCGTTCTTGTGAAGTTTGTCATATACCCGCTTTTGGGGCTGATGCTTTCAACATCTTATCCTGTTGTTGCGGTTGTTTCCGGAAGCATGGAGCACAACGGCCTTGGCTTTGATGCATGGTGGGAAGAGAACCATGAATGGTATGAAGAAAACGGATTCAGCCTTGAAACAATGCAGGATGCAAAGCTGAAAAACGGCTTTAGCAAGGGCGACATAATAGTGCTAAGGGGAGCCAAGCCAGAAAAGGTTAAAAAGGGTGACGTTATTGTATATTCGACAGACCGGTACAAGTACCCGATAATCCACCGTGTTGCAAAAATCGCAGGCGATTACACGCTTGAGACAAAAGGCGACAACAACCCGTCGCAGGACCCTGCGCCTGTTTCAAAAGAGCAGGTTGTCGGCAGGGCGATGTTTAAGATACCGTGGCTTGGCTGGATAAAAATAATGTTTACGTCAATGACAGGAGGCTAAAAATGATGTTTTGTCCGAAATGCGGAAGCATACTGGCGCCGAAAGAAGGCGGAAAAAAAGGAAAGCTTGGTTGCGTAAGATGCAATTATGTTTCAAAGGAAAAGCAGGAAGTAAAGCTGCAGGAAACAGTCGAGAAGCCGAAGAAGATTGAGATTATTGATGAAAACCCGATGAAAGCTTATCCCAAGACAAAGGAAGAGTGCCCGAAGTGCTCAAACAGGGAAGCGTATTTCTGGACAGTGCAGACAAGGGCGGGGGATGAGGCTGAAACACGCTTTTTCGAATGCACCAAATGCCGTCATAGGTGGCGGGAATACAGCTAAGCGCTTATGCCCCGAGTATATCTTCTATTGCCTTTTTTCCTTTTAGGGCACCAGCAATAATGCTTTTGAGTTTATTTTTTATCTTATGCAAATCATTTAATGAGAGTACAGGGCTACTGTGCAGCCTGCCAATTGCTTTCTCTGCCCAGAACCGGAACTTTAACCTACTTATGTTAGCGCTGATGCAGAAATCTCCGGGAATAGCGTAGAGAGGCTCATCACCAGCATGGCCGCATCTATCCAAGTGCTTATCAAGCATTGATTCAACGCCCCTGTAATACCTTAAAATGTTCTGGTCTGCGGTATCGCTTGCTTTGTATGCATATTCTATTGACCACCAGCGCAGCGGGTTTATTATTATTCTGGCCTGCTGTATAGCTTTCATGGCACCGCTTGGAGTAACTGCATCGTATCCCCTATAATGTCCCATGCCAAGCCGCAGATACGCAAAGAGCGCAGCATCCCTCAAAGCAAGAAATAGTTCAGTATCCAGCAGGGGATAGGTATCCTGAACAATATCAGTCATGGCTGTAAGCCCTTTATCCCCTTTTCCGTTAGCCTCTTTCATTAATTTATCAAAATTAAGATTTGTGGCATCGATCGAAATGCCAATAGCGCCTTCATCGGTTTCTATATTCACATAGTACTGGTTTACGCGCCTGTTCTTGTCGTTTGACACCCGGACAAGGTCTATATCGCTGTCTTTATGCGCTTTTCTCAGCCCGCCGTTATATGCGCTAAGTATAGATCCACGCACAAAGATGCATTCCGCATTCCTTGCCTCTTCCCTAAACACCGCTGTGCCTTTTATACAGGCTTCCAGCTCAGAAAAATCTTTCTCTTCAGATGCCTGCGGGATCAGCCTTCCATAACTTAGATAGTTCATGTGCAATTTGCCTTATTGTGCCGCTTTCACCAGACCCTCGCGGTACATTTTTGTAATATATAACACATATAAAAGCATTTAGGGGGTTAGACTTTTGCATTTTTGATGAGAAAGTTTCTAAATCTCTCGTATGCGATAAGCTTATAAACAAATACTTATGTAGAAGTAGTAACATTTTAAATCAAAAATGATAAACCCAAGAGAATTTACAGATTACTGCATAGGGCAAAGCACTTATATGGAACAAGGCAAGCCGAGGATGGAGCTTAGCGAGATAGCTGCAGCGCAATTTGCAGGCATTGTTGATGTGTGTGCAAAGAGAGCTAAGGCTGTTGTCGGTGTTGTAAGGAGATGGGATGCTTCGAAAGAAGAGCTTATGGCATTTTACCACCGAATGCAGGAAATCAAGCATACTATGCCTGAACTGGCTGGAGTAATCTTTCCCGTCAATGACGATGCGGACAAAAATCACCAGACAAGCAGGAATCTTGACGAGCTGATAGCAGAAAGGCAGATAAAGCATCTTGTTGCGCCTGTGCGCATACAAAACTATTCATGGACTGCCGGCTTAAACGGGCCTGCAGCGCTTTTATACCACGGGCTGAAAAAGATGGGCGCCAGCACGGAAGGCAGCTCTGTATTTAACTTGTCTTTTCATACCGAGTTTGATGAAAGCCAGCTTGAAAAGCTTGCAGGGCATTACAGGAATCATGGCCTCGTGATTGCAACAAGAAAAGACGGTCCTGCAAAGCCTAATATCAGCTTGCGTATGATTGCCGATGCGTTTTCTGGAACTGCATTTGCAGAGGAGATACTATACATTGCAAGGAACACCAGCTTTATTGTTCCTCTTGCGGATATCGCGCGCCTGAAGGGCTATAGCGCACTCTGCAATGGCATAGGCTGGATGGAAGACCACGAATTTGCGGCAAGGCTTTTGTTTGATGCTCTGACACATAATGACCAGACGAAAGTGGGAGCCATGCTTTCCTCTCTCAGGGATCCTGTGTATTACACAGACGCTGCATGGGAATCACTTTCGGCAGGCAAGAAAAGGGCCAAGCTTGACAGGGAAATTGGCGCTGTAAAAGCTATTGCAAAAAATCTTGCATTGCTCAATGGCGCATCGTATGAAACTCCTGTGGAAGACAGGGATTTCAGGTTTGGCTGATTAATCAACGAAATGCTTAAATAGGCATAGTCTTTTTCTCTTTTACATGGGATTATTCAAATTTCTGAGGAAAAAAGAGGAAACCGCGCCTATGCAGTCTTTTGAGAAAAAGATGTGTGTGAGGGCATTCAACATAAAGGATGAAGCGGACGTGATGGATGTTGCGCAGCATGTAAAGCTCGGCACCACAATCGCATTTGTCAAGATAAAAGACAGGCTTATTACAAAAGAGGCGCTTCTTGCGCTTAAAAGCGCATGCTCTGATGTAAAGGGGGAGATTGTCGGCCTGCCGGACGGCTGGTTTATAGCAGCGCCTTCAGGAATAGAGATTGTGAAGAAGAGCGCAAATGCAGGCGCGCAGATAGCTGCTGCTGTAATGTCAAAGGCTGAAAAGGAAAAAGAGCTGAGGCATGCGCATGACGAGCTTGCAGGCAAGCTTACTGTTTTGGATGAGATAGACACGACGTAGGCTGTAGATGGTGGGCAGTGGCCCGTAGCTACATGCTAATCCCTATATGCCTATTAGATTGCCCTTCTTTTCTTTAAGAATTCAACCAGCTTTTCTGATATAAGCGGCTTTCCGTTAACCTCAACATACCTGAAAGGCAGCTCCACAGACAATCCCTTTTCTATGCCAATCTCAATTGTGTCAATGAACTTTATATCTTCAAACAGTTTCCCGCCGGCTATAAGCTTTGCAGCATAAACAGCATTGTCAGTCGGCATCTGCTCTTTGCCAAGGTTTCTTTTTTCAATTTTTGGCATCCTGCAGGATAACAGTTCCTTTGTCCGTTCCCTTGGCGGGTAATCGCCCAATATGCCCCCGAAAACAAGGTATTTGAAACGCCGGCAGTCTTCAGGCGAAAGTGTTTGCCCTGCAGCAGGGTCTAAAATGCATACGTCTGAAATGCCCAGCTCCGCTACGCTCTTTTTCTCTACTTTGCCGAATGGCACTAACTGCTTTGAGGAAGTGTTTGTAAAGATTAAATTCTCTTTTCCGACAAGATTTGAAATGTGCTCATACTCAATCAAATGCCACTTGAATACTTTTCCGAAATGCTCTATGACGTATTTCATGTTTAGAATCTGCAAATAAAATATCCCCCCGCCGATGCAGGAATTGCGGTTCCTTATCGCCAGTAGCTTCTCGCTGAGGCTCGATGCCCCCGTCGAGATTTGAACTCGAGTCCCAGCCTCGAAAGGGCTGAATGATTGACCGGGCTACACCACGGGGGCAATTATAATGGAGATAGAGAAAACAGGGCTATTTATAAAGTTTCCTTCTAATCGTTGCTCACTCTTGGCGCAAGAACAAACCCAAGATGCAGCTTGCCCTGCACATTGTATTCGACCCTTAGCGGATAATCATTGGCAAAGCTCAAAGAGACCTCATCGGCCAGCTTTGAGCCCCTTGCCATTTTCGCGAGATATTCTATAGCATATTTCGCCATCACCTCTTCCTCTTTCCCCAGCGAAATAACCGTATCATCACATGCAGGAAAATCAACCTTTGCATCGCTCAGGTTTCCCTCCGCCTTCATTGTGAAATTTGTATTGCTTGCAATAAGAGCGACTGAATCAGAAACAATGCCCATGTCTGCTATTGCATCATCAAGCTTTGATGCGGGCACTGTAATTTTTGCATTGAATTTCAGGTTTGGCAGCTTCTGCTGTTCCCTGTCGTAGTCTATAAGCGAAAGATTGAACGTTCTTTTGCCGCTGCCTGTAAGGTCAATGGTAAGCCTGTTCTTATCCTTGTCAAGGCTCACGATGATTGTGTCTTCCGGCTTGCTCCTCTTTAGTATCGCCTTGAGATTCTCAAGATTTACAGACAGGTCCATGTCCTTTTCAGTTTCAAATTCTGTGAACGCTGCCGGAGTGAGCTTGAAATCAACCATTGCAACATTCGCAGGGTCTATTGCAAGAAGGTCTATGCCGCTCTTGCTTACCTTGAATGTTACCTCTGTGACAAGCTCAGAAATTATGTTGACGCTTTCCCTCAGCAATCTCGAATCAGCAAGCGTGAACCTCATAACAGGTTGAGAACAGAAGCTTATTTATAACCATTTTGGTATTGCAGAATATACTTCCTCTCTATCATAAGGTTTAATAACCGTTCTGCCTTCCTGCTTTTAGAGGTGAAATAGTGACAGAAGAAACTGTTGAAGAGATTTGTGTTGGGCATTTGGTTGGGAACTCAGATTCAAAAAGAAGCCTGCTTGCTATTCTCAGGCCTAGGGCTGCAGGAAAAACTTATTTTATTTCAGGAACGCCAAACGAAGATTCATCGCGCCTCTCAGCATGGGATCTTGCTGTTTTGCATATGAATGGCTGTGGGGAAGTGCTTAATTGCGATATCTGCACTGCAGATGAAAGAAATAAGCAGTGCCCTGGATACAGGCCCACGCGCGTACATTCTTATGATGTTAAAAAAGATTAAAACCTGTTTTTATGAAAAGCCCATTGCATGGGACTTGTAAAGCTGTATTGACCTTATCATCAGGAACACGCCGTACACAGCAAGAAGTATGCTTAATACAAAAGACGGTATTGCAAGGTTCATAAGAAACGGCAAAAAGCCAACAAGCTTGTAGTCAATAAGCAGAGGCAAAGCGCCTGCAAAGGCCATTATCAGCCCTATCAGTATTGATGAAAATTTTGTTGCGCCCATCATGGTCCTTACCTTGAATGAATCAACCAAAAGCAGAAGCCCGGCCACGATAAGGAGGATTTTTACTACAAGCGCTGTCAAAAAGCCTGTAGGCACAGGAAGGAATATGCCGAAGAATGCAAGCGTCGCAGCTCCCCCGAATATCAGCAGGAAAAGCCCGAATATAAGGCTGAACCAAATCTTTCCAGTCCCTCCGCCCATGTGTTCTGACATCTTTTAACCTCTTTTTGTTGCACTTATAGCGGGTTAGGGGATTTAAATAATTATCGCTGGCTTAAATACATGAAAAAAAGAAAATAAAAGAATAAAAGTTACATTAGCATCCCGTACCAGCCCTGCCTGTCCAAGCCTCTGATGGTTTCAGGCATATCTCCGGAGCATGTGCGCATCGGCTCGTATCCTGCTGCTATTATCTTGCCGCAGTCCATTGTCAGGTCATGGCAGAACATGAAGTCAACTTCGCTTGGCTCAAGCATTGCGCCTGGCTTTCTTTTAATGATGCCTGCTTTTATCAGGGCCTTTACTCCATATGCGCACGCCATTGCAACTGGGTCCATTATCCCCCGGGTCACATGCATCTCGCGGTATTCTGCAGGCACCAAATCCCTGATAAGCTTTGCCAGCATTGTCTTTTTCACATTTACATCGGCCATTTCTGCTATTTCCCTGGGAGAAACAGCATCCATCGCATTTATGTTGTAAGCCATGTCTGAAGGAGTCCTGCTGCCTGTAAACAGCCCTTCATGCTCGTATATGTGCAGCGCCGCATTCACAACATCGTCAACATGCACGTATGGCCCTTTGCAATTCCCATCGCCTGGCAGCAGCTTCATGCCAAGAAGCTTTGCCATCAATGCTTGTGTCATGAAAATTCTTGCAGCCCCATACCTGCTTCCTTCCCCGAAGATTACAGCAGGCCTCAAAAGCGCTATCTTAAACCCTTTGTCACCATTGTATTCAGAAGCCGCTTTCTCTCCCTTCATTTTGCTTTCTGCATATTGGTCAATAGGTTGTAACGGGCTTTCCTCATTGCAGTTAAAGCCTGCCTTGTATATAGAGCCTGAACTGAACCTTACCATCCTTGTGACATGGTTATCAATCGCGGCTTCGCATATGTTTTTCGTGCCCTGCACGTTTACTGCAAACAACTGTTCTTTCGATGCAAAGAAATCGAACAGGTCAGCAACATGTATTACGCCGTGGCACCCTTCAAGCACCGCTTCAAGGCTGGCCTTGTCTGTCACGTCTGACTTCATAAACTGAATGCCTGCAGGCAGATTTTTCGGAAGAGCAATATCAGTTGCCCTTATGTTTGTGTATCCCAATGCCTGCATCGCGTTTAGCAGGTTATAGCCGACGAAACCGCCGCAGCCCGTGACAAGAACTTGTCTTTCCCTTATGCGTTTATCCATATTGCCTCACCGAGGGTAGTAATTGTATCCGCCTTTAAAAGCATTGTGGAAAAAAGTAAGAAAAAGCTTCCTCGCTTTCTCAAGTGCATAAAGCTATAGCTTTATACACTAAGAATAAAATAAAAAAAGGCAGTTAGAACGCCTTGAAGTTCCTGAATATTGTCTGGTTTCTCTCAGGCCCCACTGATATGATTGAAACAGGCACGCCTGTGCTTTGCTCCATCAGCTCCACGAACTTCTTTGCGCCTTCAGGCAGGTCTTCGTAATTCCTCACGCCTGTAATGTCGCCAAAGCCCGGAATCTCAACATACAGCGGCTTCGCCCTTGTCAGTGCATCCAAGTCCCATGCAGGGTACTTGTCTGTGACTTTGCCGTCAATCATGTATGCAACGCAGACCTTGATTGGATTGATGCCTGAGAACAGGTCAAACCTTGTCAATGCCAAATCAGTAAAGCCGTTCAGGTTATTGGAATACTTAAGTATAACCATGTCAGGCCAACCGACCCTTCTCGGCCTTCCTGTTGTCGCTCCCCTTTCCTGCCCTCTTTCCCTTATTATTTTTGCGACAGGGTCTGAAACGCTTTCATCAACAGGCCATTTCTGGCAGTCCAGGCAGGTTACAACCGGTCCTGAGCCCACTTTTGTCGGGTATGCCTTTACAATGCCTACAGATTTCATCGGCAATGCTGGAATGCCTACTGCTGTGTAAGCTGCAGGGACTCTCACTTCTGAGCTTGTGACTTTTGGATAGTTTCCAAAGCCTATGTCAAGCAGTGTTCCCTGCGCTCCCTGGAAAACAATCTTCTTGCCATCCTTGTATGCTGTTAAAACCTCGTCTGCAACATCAGCCATGTATCGTTTGAGCTTTTTTCCTGATTCAACAGCAAGCTCTTCGCAATATGCCATCTCAAGCGGCACTTCATTGATAACATATTTGCCGTCCACAGTTTTCCTGTCAGGCATTACCATTTCAAGGCCAAGCTGCTTTATGATGCCCTGCACATACTCGTAGTTTGCTTTTACCTTTGCCCTCAGCTTTGCTTCATCGCCGCACAAGTCGCAGAACCTTATTCCCGCCCTGCTCTTCTGCTGCTCATAGCTTGGGCCGATGCCTGAAAGCGTTGTTCCTATTGCGCCGCCTTCTGTCCTGTTGTTGCCTTTTGCTTTTATGTCAGCTGCTTTTTCCCTTGCATAATCCAATGCAAGATGATAAGGAAGGGTGATATGCAGCCTTGGGTCTATTCCAAGGTTTACATCCCAGTTGAATTCTTCAAGCTCTTTGCACAATTGCTCGGGCCTCATTACAATGCCTTGCGCCAGCAGTGAGCGCTTGTTTCTTAATACTCCCGCAGGAAGGAGGTGAAGTATAACTTTCTTGTCACCTACAACATAAGTCGTGCCTGCGTTTGAGCCGCCGTTTGTCTTTACAATGATGTCTGCTTCCTCATTAACAGCGTCTGTTACTTTTCCCTTTCCCTCGTCGCCCCACAGGGCCCCCACTATTGTCAAAATAGGCATTTTAGCACTCTCCTTTTGTTAAATATAACACCAAGCAAGGGGATAAATTCAGTGCTTATATAGTTTTTGCAAAGATATATAAACAAATATTTGTTACAGCATCTGTAATGGATAAACTAGAGGTGATAAGCCCTGTAGACGGCAGGTACAGGCGCAACACAGAGCCCTTGGCAGAGTTCTTCAGCGAAAAGGCACTGATAAAATACAGGCTTTTTGTCGAGTGCGAATATCTTCTGTTTTTGTCAGAGCATAAGCAGATTGGATTAAGGGAGCTTTCAGGGCAGGAAAAAGCAATGCTGAAAAGCCTTTGCAATCTTTCATTGGAAGATGCCTCAATCGTAAAAGCAATTGAAGTGAAAGGCTACAAGGACATAAAGCCGACAAACCATGATGTGAAGGCAATTGAATATTTCCTGAAGGACAAGCTTGGGGAAACCTCATTGAAAGACGCGCTTGAGTGGGTGCATTTCGGGCTTACATCAGAGGATGCGAACAATATCGCATATGCGCTTATGCTGGGCGAGGGGATAAAAGTTGTATTGCTTCCTGCTGCAGAGCAGGTTCTGCAGAAAGTGAATGAGCTTGCAATAAAATACAGGCATATACCTATGCTTGCAAGGACGCACGGCCAGCCCGCATCCCCCACAACATTCGGGAAAGAGTTTAAAGTGTTTGCATCAAGGCTTGAAAGGCAAATCTTGCAATTAAAGAGCCATGATCTTCTTGTAAAGCTGAACGGCGCAACTGGAAATTACAATGCGCATTACGCAGCTTATCCTGATATTGACTGGCCTGATTTCACAAGAGAGTTTATTGCAAGGCTGAATGCCGGGAAAGGGCTTAAGCTGAAGCCAAACTTGCTTACAACGCAGATAGAGCCGCACGACAGCTGCGCAGAGCTGTTTGACACATTGAAAAGGCTTAACAATATCCTGATAGGCTTTGACCAGGATATGTGGCGCTACATAAGCGACGACTGGCTTAAGCAGAATCCTGTTGAAGGCGAAGTCGGCTCTTCAACAATGCCTCACAAGGTAAATCCCATTGACTTTGAAAACTCTGAAGGAAACCTGGGGATTGCAAATGCGTTGTTACAGTTCTTTGCCTCAAAGCTTGCTGTTTCAAGATTGCAGAGGGACTTGTCTGACTCAACTGTCCTTAGAAACATGGGCGTTGCAATCGCGCACTGCCTTATTGCATATAACTCAGCAGTGAAGGGGCTGGGCAAGATTGACGTGAATGAGGCAAAGGTTGTTGCAGAGCTTGAAAGCCATCCTGAAGTTATATCAGAGGCGATACAGACAATTCTCAGAAAAGAAGGCGTTGCAATGCCGTACGAGCTTTTGAAGGAGCTTACAAGAGGCAAGAAGGTTGCAATGGCAGACCTTTATGCGCTTATTGACAAGCTTGATGTGAAAGAGGAAGTCAAGGCAAGGCTCAAGGCCATAACGCCGCTGAATTATACAGGGATAGCGGAAGCGCTTGCGGACATGTAAGATAGTAAACTATATAAATATCTGCAATCTTCTTATTTCGAAATGAGCAAACTGATTTACTGCGCAACACCTTCAAGGATTGTCAAAAGCAATAAAGGCATGATCACACAGATAATGGATCTTGTGACAAACCAGGGCTACGGCCCCCTGCATCCGTTCCAGGCGCTTCCGTATGAAAGATATGAAGGCGGGCCTGTTGGCAGGGACAAAAGCATGGAATTCTGCCTTAGGCTTGTTGATATTTCCGATGAATTATGGATGTTTGGAATTTCAAACGGGACACTGATGGAAGTTGTTCGCGCCCAGGGCCGTGAAAAGCCGGTTGAGCTTAAGTTTGAAGGCTTTGACCCGCAGTGGAAAGAATTCTATGAACAGCTCGGCGCGGAGTTTGGCAATCCCCTGGACAAGATGCTTGCAGAGATGGGCTTAAGCAAATAAGAGCATATCATATAGTTCTCTTGGCAACAGACAAGTTTTTAAACTGCATTATTTTCTTTAGCTTAGGATGAAAAAAGTTGTGATCATAGGCGCAGGCCCGGCCGGCCTGTTCGCGGCATACAAATTGGCAGGCAAATGCGATGTTACTGTTCTTGACAAGGGCTTGAGCGTTGAAAAAAGAAGCTGCCCCTCGCCTGACAACTGCACAAACACATGCGCACTATGCGCAAAGCTTTACGGCGAAGGCGGAGCCGGCTTAATGTCTGATGGAAAAATCATTTTCAGCACAGAAATAGGCAGCTTTCTTAATGATGTTGAAGGCATTGGCGTAAAAAAGAACAGCCAGCTTGTTGAGGAAGTGAAGGCTATTTTCGGGAAGTATGGCATACACCCTGTTGTTGAAAATGTGGATACTGAACAGCATAAAAAAGAGCTTGAAAAAGCTGCAGCAATGGCCGGAATTAGGTATGTGCACACAACATTGGCCCATGTCGGCACTGACAAGCTGAGGGACCTGATACAGCACTTCAGGAATGATTTGGCTGAAAAAGGCGTGAAGTTCATTGAAAAGCAGGACGTAACTGAAATTCATCACGAATCAGGAAAAATCACTGTTAAAACAAAAGATAATTCATTTGAATGCGATAATCTTCTAATCGCGCCGGGAAGGGTTGGCGCAAAATGGCTTGAGGGGGTTGTGCGCAAATTAGGCATGCAGTTTCAGTACAACCCGATGGACATAGGAGTAAGGGTGGAAGTGAAAAGGCAGATTACTGAAAAAGTCACAAATGTATGCAGGGACATGAAGTTCCAGATTCCTACAGACACATATAAGGACATGGTAAGGACATTCTGCACATGCCCTGGCGGGAAAGTCGCGAGGGAAACGCACAGCGAAGGCTACAACCTTGTAAACGGCCATTCAGAAGCAGGCGACCCGTATGAAAACACAAACTTTGCATTTCTTGTCACAATACCATTCACAGAGCCGATGGCAAACGGCAATGAATATGCAAGAAGGATTGCCGAGACAGTAAGGGAGCTTGGCGGCAACAAGCCGATTGTCCAGCGCCTTGGAGACCTGAGGGCTGGGCACAGGAGCAAGAGAAAGCATATTGCAAGCTACATTGTAAAGCCGTCGCTTGATGATGCAACGTTTGGGGACATCGGGCTTGCACTGCCTCACAGGATTGTGCTTGCGCTTACTGAAGGGCTTAAGAAACTCGATAAGATAATGCCGGGCATAAACAACGATGACACTTTATTATATGCCCCTGAAGCGAAATTCCATGCCTTAAGGATAAAGAATTCAGACCCTTACCTGCAGACTTCTGTAAAAGGGATTTATGTTGCAGGGGACGGCGCTGGAATGTCAAGGGGGATTGTGGGCGCTGCGGCGTGCGGGGTTCTTGCTGCGGAAGGCATACTCGCTGAAGCTCATGGCCTTCCTTCGCATAGCTCGGAAGGGATGTTGAAAGAAGAGTGAAAGCATGGAATACGCAAGCCTTCAGCTGAAGATTGCGAAATTCTTTGCTGAGGTTGTAAGGCCGCTTCCAAAACCGGAATGGGCAACCAAAAATGAAGTTTCTTTGTCGCTTGATAATGCTGTTCTGCGTGATTTCTCATTGCAGCAGTCAGATGCGCCTGTTTTAATCATACCGCCGCAGGCGGGCCACCATTCGTGCATTGCCGATTATGACAAAAGCCAGAGCCTTGTTGAGGCTTCGCTAAAGGCGGGAAAGGAGACTTATGCTGCTGAATGGAAAAGCGCATCATACAGCCAACGAAACCGCACAATAGATGACTTCATTGCATCAATGAAAAAGTGCGTGGAAAAAATCGGGAAAAAGGTTAACCTGATTGGCCTGTGCCAGGGCGGATGGCAGTCTGCAATCTACGCTTCATTATTTCCTGAGGATGTTGAGTCATTAACGCTTGCGGCCGCGCCGATTGATTTTCACGCTGGAAACGGCATGATAACACAGTATGCGCGCTTATACCCTATGGAATTTTATGAATCGCTTGTTGCAATGGGCGGGGGCAACCTTAACGGCGGGTTCATGGTGATAGGCTTTATGATGCTTAACCCTGTTGACAGGTTCATTACGGATTACCTTGACTTGTTTGAGCACATTGATGATGAGGCCTTTGTGACAAGGGCAAGGAAGTTCCGGGCATGGTACGAATACACGCAGGACATTCCCGGAAGGTTCTATCTGCAGGTTGTGAAAGAGCTTTTCAAGGAAAATAAGCTGGTAAAAGGCGGGCTTGAAATTCTTGGAAGGAAAGTGAATCTGGGGAATATAACCTGCCCTCTGCATCTTATTGCAGGCGAAAAAGATGACATCACTCTTCCCGAGCAGGTATTTGCTGCTGAGGGATATGTGTCTTCAAAAGCGATTACAAAACTCACAGTTCCTGCCGGGCACATTGGGGTTTTCATGGGCACAAAGATAGTAAGGGACTACTGGCCGCAAATCTTCAGCAGAATGTGAGCTGCGGCAATTGTTTTGAGCGCATCAATGCTTTCTCCGATGCCTTGTGCATAGATTTATATAGGAATTATACATCTTGGCTTTTATTAAAGTAATACAAAATGCGAAGCACAATAGTGAATGGATATGGGAGGAGGGGCAGTGAGTCGATTAAGATCTGTTTCTGCAGAGGGCCCCATGACTTGGCGATTTATGCAGTAAAAGGCAAGGGCTATGAGGTTGGAACGGCAAGGCAGCTTGCAGAGTGGGATGTTGGCTTCTTTTTTGATGACGATTTGAGGTCAAAAGGCACTGCGATGGTTGCTGAATCCCTTGTTTATTCCCGTCTGGGTTTAA
>DUKS01000015.1 GCA_013329215.1 Nanobdellota archaeon
TGCCTTCACTTACGTTCCTACTACCTCATGCAAAAGCCCATTCACAAACTCCATATCCGCATCATCCGCCAGTATCACATCATACCTTTCCTGATAGTAAGGCAGCAGCTCATCTTTATTCTCGTTAAGAAACCCTATCTTGATAAGGGCGTCATAATTAAACCCTTCTGCCATGCCGACATCCTCAAGGCTGTCTCCAAGAAGGATGATATTTTTCCTGTCCTTTATGTGCTTAAACACAGGGAAGTTTTTCACAACAGTTTCGTGCTTGTTCATTGAATGGATTATGGGCTCTTTTATGCCTGTAACCTTGCCTGACTTGTCAAACTCGTAATGGTAGGCGATTATGTGGACATTGCTGTACAGTTTTCCCTCTTTTTGCAGGTAATCGGCTATCATGTCGCCGGGGCCTGCCGACATTATAATAAGGGGAATATTGTGCTTATGCAGGAAATCAATCATCTCCAATGTCCCATCCCTGTAATAGATTGGGTTTTCCCTTGCCACTTTCTTCATTATATCCCTTGTAAGCCCGCACTCCGCAAGAAGCTTTGCATGAGAAGTCCACCACTCCATCATGTACCCGCTCTTTTCCTCCCTGCTCAGCTTTGGGTTTATTTCAATCGGGCGGTATTTCTCGTAAAGCGCATGCGCCCTTGCAGGATAATCAGGAGTCAAATAATTGCCGTTCACCCTTATCTGCGCAATAACAATTTCCTGCTTTTTCCCGTTAACAAAAGCCTTTGTCATTGTCTTGTCAAAGTCAGCAAGCACGTGGAGCTTTTCTTTTCCCCCATCTTTCATTGCTTGCTTCAGGCGCTCAAGCTTTTCCCTGTCAACAATTAGTTCCATTGCATAGCAGGAAGAGGGATGTATATTAAAAGCTTATTGCCAATATTTATAACCTAATCCCTATTCTTACACCACATGAAACTCAAGCAAATCCCCGAAGACTTCTTTGTAAGGGAGATTATGGATATTAAGCTGCAAGGCAAAGGCGAATATGCAGTCTTTGTGATGCAGAAAAAGAGGTACACAACAATAAATGCAGTGCAAAGGATAGCAAAAGAGCTTGAAAAGAATCCAAAAGCGTTTAACACGTCAGGCATGAAAGACAAGGATGCAATTACAGAGCAGTATGTGTCTGGTTTTGGAATAAAGAAAGAAGAGCTGCAAAAGCTGAAGCTTAAGGATATTAAAGTCTTCTTCAAAGGCTATTCTGATGAGCCGATTAAGCTGGCTTCGCACGCTGCAAACTATTTTGAAATAACAGCAAGGGCATTGGATAAAGAGCTGAAGCCAATAGAGCATTTCTGCAACTATTACGACGAGCAGAGGTTTGGAGGCATACGCCCGAACATGGCAAAGGTTGGAGAGTTGATTGTAAAAATAAAATGGGAAGATGCAATGAAAGCGTATTTACTATATCCGTTTTCAACTGAAACAGAAGAGCATCACTTGTTCAGGAAACAGATGGAAAAGAGCTGGGGAAGGCTGAAACTGGGCATGGCTCCAAGCTATCTTGCCGAGAGCGCTGTTGTTGATTATCTTGCGGGAAATCAAAGCGACTTTACAGGCGCGTTCAGGCAACTGCCGAAACAGGTGTTCACGCTTTTCATTCACGCTTACCAGTCAAAGCTGTTCAATGAGATGCTTGCAGAATACGTGAGAGAGCATTGCAAAATCAGCAAAGAGATTGAATACTGCTTTGGAAAGCTGCCAATGGCTGATGAAACTATTGAATTGAAGATTCCTTTGGCAGGCTATGACTTCAATATTGATGATGTTGATGAAAGAATAAAGCCGTTAGTGAAGGCAGCCATAAATGAGATTGATGTAAAGCAATTCTCGTTTGATGAAATCCCGTTCCTTTCCTCAAGAACTGTTTTCAGGGATGCTTCTGCTGGGATAGCAGGCTTAAAGACAGGAGAACCTGAAAAAGACGAGCTGAACAATGGAAAACTAAAGCAGAAAGTGTGCTTCACGCTTGCAAAAGGAAGTTTCGGGACAATTGCTGTTAAAGCTATGGCTTAGCCTTTTTCGCCCTTGCCCTGGTAACCGCACCCTCATCGCTGCCGCTGAGAACGCCCCTACAGACAAACGCGCGCTCAAAAATCTCCTCCCTCGTAAGTTCTCCCATATAACGGGATGGCGCGGAATATGGAGTTTCAGCCTCTATTTCATTGTGAGGCCCGTATCTGTGGCTGAAGTACATAGCATTGCAGCCATTGGAGGGGCATTCAAAAAACGCGGTTTGTATTACTTTCCTCGGGCTTACGGGGCGGCCCCTCATGTCAAAAGGCACCCATGCTGCTGTAGTTTCTGCAAACATTTCAAGATTGCCGCCGCATTCGCATCTAAATTTATTTATCGCCATTTTATACCCCTTGACAGCAGGTAAGAATGGGTCGTATATAAGCTTGACGCATTCCGGCAGCTAAAAAACTTTATATATAACCCTGTGTATCTCTTTAAGAGCGTTATAGTCCCGTAGTGTAGCGGCCAATCATACGAGGCTCTGGCCACTGGCGACCGACAGCGAGGAGCGCGGCAGCTCCGCAGCAAGGGAGCTCAGTGGGATGATTCAGCATCATTCGTGGGAGAAACCTCGTGACCCTGGTTCGAATCCAGGCGGGACTATTCTTTTTGCCTGCAAATCAAAGCCCGGCAATGCCCACTAACTTTCCCGTCGTCATCCCGACGGGCTCCAAAGGAAATGAAGGGGTTGCAAAAAGGCTAAAATCCATTTATACAGCCTATAGATGCAGTTTATGCTGTTTAAACTACTTTTACTATTGCCCAGTTAAGACATAACCGAAAAGTTTATATAGTAGCTATGTTTTCCTATGGATATCACCTCTTTTTCCCCAGCAAGAAACCTAAGGCATACTCTTTGAAGCGCCGGACGGTTTCTTGCCAGGGTTTACACGAACAGATGGAATTCTATTTGAAAACCAAGTTTTCAAATATTAGAAAAAAGAGCAGTGCTGTTTTGCATCTGGAATAGCACAATATTTTCTAAATCTATCTTACTATATAGTAGTTACAATTAGAAAAGCTTAAATACAGGCTAATGCCCTAAAAATACATAAGAAAGCTTCGCTAATTGCTCGCTTTCTTGAGTGCATAAAGTATGCGAAAATCCGTTGATTTTCCCGTATCCAAAAGCTTACGGCTTTTGAATATATTGCATACTTTATACACCATAAAAACTGCAGTTTAAGGTGCGATATGGAAACACAAACAACAAACAGGCTCGCGAGGTGCATTCAGCTGATTTACAATGGGAATATATGCTTTGAAGGCGAAGCAAGGCAGCTTGCAGGTACAAACCAATTAAAGACTGCGATTCTGGAAGATGCGCTGCGGGAAGGCGCAAGCATCCTGTACAGCGATTACCTTGCAATGGTCAGGGCAGGGCAAACAGATTACGTGCGTGAAGCAATGGGCCTGGCAGAAAGGTTTAAATTCTCAACCAGAACACTGGATAGTGCTATAAGAACAGGAGCTGTCATCGTATCAGGGCTGCCGACACTAAGGGTTGGCGAACAGGGAGGCAAATAAAATGGGATTTCAAGACGCATATGAGGCATATGTCCTTACAGGAGCCAATGCTGGCATTACTACTGAAGAAGTCGGAAGAGCGTTTATGGATAAGTATTTGCAGGACAAACAAGGGACTGAAATGGAAAGAACTGCAAGGGCTCACGCAAGCCTGGATGATGCATTTAGAGCATGCGGCCCGGTCAGTGCCGGCTTACAGGGAATATTGAATATTAAATGCTTTACACTGTGCAATGATTTGCTCAGGCAAGAGACAGGGAGGAAATGAAAATGGCAAATGAAAACGTTGTTATACCATGGGATTTGAAAGACACGAGCATGACGCTTGGAATGTGCAAGTTTATTGTTGCAGAAGGCGCAGACGGGCCTAAGCTGCGTGCATCAAAAGAGCCGTTCGCGTCCCATGAGTCGCTTGTATATGCTGCCAGAAAGGAAGGCATTGAAGGCAAGGTGCTTGGCGGCGGGACCCTTTTCATTAATCCGCGAAACAGGACTATTAGGGCATGCGAGAGGACGATACTCTATGGGCCTGCTCCGCAGGGTGTTGTTGAGCGGCTTTTAGCTGATTATTGCAGTGAAGCCGGATATGAGAAGCCAATTGTGGAGATGGACAAATATTAGGAGGCAAACAAAATGGGAAAACTAAGAGAATTGGGCTTGACGCTGGCTGCAGCGGGTGCGGCTGTGGGATTTGCAGCCCTTACACTGGAAGAGCCTAAGATATACGAAGTTCCTGCAGGGCGATGCGTGGAAGTAGACGGCTGCGGAGAGCTTTGCTACAACGGTTTTTTAAGGCATGACGGAGGAAAATTTTCCCTGACAATGAATGGCGCGTACAAAGAGTACCCGACAGGGCAGGAAGAAATAGCCCCTTGCGGTTGCGCTCTAAAGGCGGGGGCCGTAAGCGGAAAAAGCGTTACCCTGACACAGAAAGTGCGTGCATTCGACCTGCCTTGAGGGAAAATGAACAAAAAAGCCCTAAGCCAAAGCCTTGCAGCTCTGTTGGCAGCGGGTTCCATGGCAATTGCAGGCTGCGAATTAAACGAAAAACCGCACGCAGCCGCGCCAAAGCCGCACACCTTCATAACAATACCGGCAGAAGAATGCAGGCCTGTATGCGGCGGTGAAATATGCTACGGCGACGTAAGATATCAAGCCTACAGAGGCAGGGGCACGGAAGCTGGGATTGTTAAGGCAATTACAGGCTACACAATCTCGCAAAACGGCTTTGACAACTGGACTATATTGCATACCAAAATGATAATAGCAGGAGAATGCGTTTTTTACAAGCTGTCTGCAGGCGATGAGCTTGTGCTGGAGCAGTTAGAATGAGCCTTCTTGATGCTGTTCGGAAAGCAGAGCATTGGCTCGGGCTTACAAGGGAAACAAGTGCGGATGTCTTTGATGAAACTATTTATGAAGATGCGATTGTGGCGGCAAAAGAGCCTCTTCCATGCTTCCCGGATATATATGAGCTCCTAATGAGATTTGAAGGAGAAAGCGGGCCAAAGGCTATGAGGATAGAAAATGCAGCATTATTCGACAAGCTCAACATAGGGGATAGGGTCAGATTATGCTGCAGAAGAAGATATTCCATAGTGCGTGACTATGTGCCTCCTGATTTTGAGCATATGCGAGTAGTGGGGCAGGAAGCCATAAGCTATGAGTTTGTAAGCGCTGTGAGGCAGGAAAAATGAGAACAATAACAGCAGGGTTCGCTGCGCTGGTTGCGGTTTTAGGATGCGGCAAAGGCAGTGAAAAGCAGGAAGAGCCAAATGCGCCGTGTACAGTAATGATAGGCGGTGAAGAATACAGGTTTGAAGCCAACAGGGTTACAGAGCTTGGCTCTGATGCGGATACTAAAGCTTCTTATGGAGTTATTTCTGACATTCACGGCAATGCGGAAAAAGCAGGGCAGTTTGCGCAGAAATTCAGGGAAATGGGCGTTGATGGAATAATAAGCCCCGGAGACCTCGGGGAAAATAAAGCGCAGATAAAGGCAGTGCTTGAAGCGCTTGCTGAAACAGGCCTGCCTGTTTTTGTAATACCTGGCAACCATGAGAAAAGGCAGGATTACGAAAGCGCAGTGGAAGAATCAACCAGAGAGCACTCAAACATAATAGACATGGCAAGATACAGGATATTTGACGGTGATGATGCTGATTTTGTCAGCCTGCCGGGCTATCAGGTGCAGAGATTTGTTCATCCGGGAGGGTACTTTGCAAGCCCGGAAATGATAGAGGAAACAGGAAGATTAAGGCATGGACTTGATGACGCTATTGTGCTGATAACACACGGCGCAGGAAGAACAAACGGAACGCCGGGGCCGGCAACGCTTGGCAATGGGCGGGATGTCGGAGATGCAAACACAGCAAGAATGATGATGGGGAGCAATATTCAGTTCGCGGTCTGCGGCCACATACATGAGGCAGGCGGGATCGCGGCAACATTTGAAGGGCAGAATATCGAGCCCGGAGAATTGGCAGAGCAGTTCACTGCAAACTTCGGCACACTGAAGCAGTGGGAAAATCTCAATGGCGAAACTTATAATGGGACAGCGGGGATATTAGATATAGAGGCTAATCGGGCAAAGTACGAATTTATGGTCTGGGGGCAATAAAAGGAAACGTCTGACAAAACTCGGGATTGGAATTACTGCAATAGCCGCTACTTTTTTGGGACTGAAAGAATGCGGCAGGTTCAGGACGTACGAGATACCAAAAGGCCAGTGCCAGACTGTATACAACTGCGGCAATATATGCTACAACGGGCTTCTTGAAGACAAGAACTGGTTTGAAGTTTCTGTTGACGGCGAAGCCATGCCTTATACAGCCAAAGGCGATGTTCTGCAGGCAAGGGGCTGCTGGCTTCAGATTGTATCTGTTGACGTCAAAAAGCTTGTCCTGAAACGATAGTGTATCATCCAGAAAAGAGAGCACAATCTATATAAACAATCCATCCATCTGAATTCCTGCAATGGAAGATGAACTGGAAGGCATTAAGGAAAGCAAAAGAATCTCCATGATGCATACAGGAGAGCACATTTTCTTCAAGTGCCTTGAAAAGCAAATAAAAGGGCTAAAGCTTGAAAAGATAAAGCTCGGCGAGGAAGAGTCTTCTTTGTTTGTGCAGGCGGATAACCTGGATTGGGAAACGATTTTTAAAGCAGAAGAGTCCGCAAACCAAATCATAAGAGAGAACAGGAAAGTCATAATCCATGAAACAACAAAGGCAGGGATAAGCGGGTTTCCCGGGCTCAGGATAAAGCCGGAGAGGATTGAAGGCAATAATGTAAGGATTGTTGAGATAGAAGGCCATGACTTCAGCGCGTGCTCAGGAAAGCACTGTGAAGCAACAGGCGAAGTAAAAAACATCCTTGCCACAAAGTTCAGGAAATCCCCGGCAGGCTATGAAATAAGATTCAAGGTTGACGCCGGGAAAGATATGCTTGAGATGGCGAGGACAGCAAGAACAGCGGCAGAAGCGCTCGGCACTGAGCAGGAAAAAGTCGCAGCAACAATAAGAAACCTAAAGGAAGAGCTTGAAAGCTGCAAAAAAGCAATGAAAAGCCAGAAAATAGAAACTAAAGAAGATAAGATGGGCGGCCTTCATTTCATATATGCAGTATTTGAGGGAATGGACAAAAAGCTGCTGATTGACAAAGGCAATGAATTAATAAAAGAAAAAACAGTGCTCTGCTTTCTGAACAAAAGTGAAGCCATGCAAGTTATTGTAATGTGCTCGGCTGATTCAGGAAAAGACGCGTCAATGATTATAAAAGAGCTTAATGAAAAGATAGGGGGCAGGGGAGGAGGAAAAAATAATTTTGCAATGTGCGCTGTTGAGGAAAAAAACGCAGAAAAAGTATTAAAAGCAGTAAAGGAAATAATAAGCGAATGATGTTCACAAAAGAGACCCTGCAGAGGGCTGCAAAAAACGCAAGGATAAGCCTTACTGAGAAAGAGATAGAAGAGTTCCTGCCGCAGATATCAGCAGTGCTTAACGCATTTTCCGAGATAAGCAGGGCAGAGGCAAAGGATGCCGAGCCGAGCATACAGCCTGTTCCTGTGAAAAATGCAATGCGCGATGACAAAGCTGTAAAATCCCTAAGCGAGGAAGAGATATTCTCAAATACAAGGCTGAAAAAAGACGGGTATTTCAAGGGGCCGAAGGTGCTATAGGCGGTGGCAGGTAGCCGGTGGTGTTTAGCATTGGGCATGGCAAGCAGGGAAAAATGAATGCAATCGAGTTCACGGAAATGGCAAGGAAGAAAGAAATTGACATAGTCGAGCATACATGCCAGGTCATTGAAAATATAGAAAAAATAAACAAGAATTACCATTATTTCAACACAATCTCAAAAGAGCTCGCGATTGAGCAGGCAAAGAAGATTGCAAAAAGCCCGAAGGGAACTCTCTGCGGGCTCCCTGTGTCTGTGAAAGACTGCATATGCGTAAAAGGCGTGGAATCAACAGCAGGCTCAAAGATCCTGAAAGGCTACAGGCCTGTGTTCAATGCAACTGCCGTTGAAAATGCAATTAAGGAGGGCGCAATCATCATCGGAAAGACATCGCAGGACGAGTTCGGGTTTGGCAGCTTTAACGTGAATGTCGGCGTTGATTTTGAAATGCCGAGAAACCCGTTTGACATTGAAAGGTGCACAGGGGGAAGCTCGGGAGGCTCTGCAGGCGTCACGCAGATGGCTAATTTCCCGCACATCTCAATCGCAGAGTCAACAGGCGGCTCAATAGCATGCCCTGCATCATTCTGCGGCGTTGCAGGAATCACGCCCACTTACGGGCTTGTCTCAAGATACGGGCTTATTGATTACGCAAGCAGCCTTGACAAGATTGGCGCGATGGCAAAAACAGCTTCCGAATGCAGGCTGATGCTGGGCGTGATTAAGGGGAAAGACCCGAAAGACGCAACAAGCATTGATGCGAAAGAAGGTGACAGCGCTGTTAAAAAAGTTGCAGTCATCAAAGAAGCCCTGGAAGTTGATGAAAAGATAAAAGACATGGTTCTGAAAGCGCTGGACAGCAAAGGAATAAAATACGACATTGTATCACTGCCTTTAACTGCAAAATACGCCAATTCATGCTATTACATACTTGCAACAAGCGAGGCAAGCACAAACCTTGCAAAGTTCTGCGGCTTCAAATACGGCGCCGAGTTCTCGCTTGAGGACAGCTACAATGCGCATTTCACAAAGGCAAGAAGCGCATGCTTTGGAAAAGAAGCAAAAAGAAGGATAATACTGGGCACTTTTGCAAGAATGGCTGGGTTCAGGGACGCTTTTTACCTGAAAGCTGCAAAAGTCAGGACAATGATAATAAACGAGTACAAGCAGGCCTTCAGCCAGTATGATGCGCTTGTATCGCCAACAATGCCTGTGCTTGCGCCGAGGCTTGACGAACTTTCAAAGCTCACGCCGCTGCAGAGCTACATGATGGATGTGCTTACAGTCGGTCCGAATCTTGCCGGCCTCCCCCACATGAGCATTAACATAGGGTTTTCAAACAGGCTGCCTGTCGGCATGATGATAACCGCTGACCATTTCTGCGAGGGAAAGCTGTTTGAGATGGCAGGGCATTAAGCAGCCAGTTTCACCCAAAAGTATTATAAACTCCTGCTCCATAACCCGCAGTATGAACATATCGCCTTACCTGCTTCCGTCTGCATCTGTAGTGATATTTGCAGTTGGAATCATACTTCTTTCAATGGCTGAAAGGAAGACATATTACACAAGGCTTATCACAGCATGCCTTGCGCTGGTCCTTGTGCCTGTCACATTCATACTTAATGAATACCTCGCATATGCGCTTCAGGCTTTGGTTTTGCTGGCAATAGCCAACATAAGCAGGGAATATTACAAGGCAGGATTCTTCAGAAGAAGGAAAGAGCTCATGGAGCTTTTCAGGCATGACCACCCGGAGCACAGGGATGCAAAAAACCTGCTTTACCGCCCGCTAAGGGACATAGAGACAAAAGAGCAGATGATTGAAAAGAAGCTTGCAGAGATAGAAAATATAGAGCAAAAGCTTAAAGACAAAGAAGAGCAGCTTAAGGAAGAAAGGAGAAGAATTGACGAAGACAGGGATGCTGTAAAGGATGCGCACAGGGAAGCAATTGAAAAGGAGGGCATGCCATGATAATAGAGCAGTCAGTCCCGATACCTGTAATTGTTGAGATAGGCTCGATACTTCTCATACTGTTCAGTATGCGGCACATATCCATTGCAAGGCACTATGAAAGCGAGACTGACAAGAAGGTCATCGGCTGGTTCATGATAGGGCTTGCGCTTCTTGCATTCGGCTCTGCTGCAAACCTGATAAAGC
Organism: Nanobdellota archaeon; assembly: GCA_013329215.1. Lineage (GTDB taxonomy): Archaea > Nanobdellota > Nanobdellia > SCGC-AAA011-G17 > GW2011-AR17 > UBA9640 > UBA9640 sp9640u. Next base: position 9,903 of record DUKS01000015.1, read on the forward strand.
TGTTCAACCTGCATTCATACTTCCTTTCAAACATATCATTCCAGGTGTTCAGCGTTCTTGCGCCGCTGGCATTCCTGATAGGCGTTATAAGGCTGAGAAAGAGCTAAGATAAAAAGAAAGCCGGTTATTTCTTTGCAATTCTTTTAACTTCTGCCTTAGGCATAGTAATCTCAAGTATGCCGTTGCTGAAATGCGGCTCTGCAAGCTTCGGGTTCACAGGCATAGGCAAGGGCAGCTTCCTGTAAAATCTGTGGAAGCTTTTCTCCTGCTTAAAGAAACCTTTTTCCTCTTCTTTGCTTTCCTCTTTTTTCTGTGCTTTCAGCTCAACAAAATCAGGATGCACATTGACAGCAACATCCTTCATAACCATGCCAGGCATTTTAAACTTGGCAAGAACACTGCCTCGTTTTACTGAGATTTCAGTAAGTGGCTCCTTAAACCCCGCAAGCTCGTGTTTCATTGTAGGCAGTGCCGGCATCCTGGGCTTTTCCCAGAAACTCTCAAAAGCTTCATCCAGTTCTTTCCTTATCTTCTGCATGTGCTTAAACACGTCTTCTTCAGGCATTTTTTCCTCCTATGCGACAAACTTTGACTTTTTCAGCCCCTTGGAAAACTCATGCTCCATGTTTGCAGCCAATGCATCAAAGCACCTGTGAATGAGCTTTGCAAGGTCAAAGTCCTCATGCCTTACGTCAAACCATGCCTTTTTTGTCCCGGCAGCGTTAAGCTTGAGTATAAGCTCGTAATGGTGGCTTTTCTCGCCCTTGTGTATTTTCTTGACAAAGACAGAGAGCTCTGCTTCCTTAAGCTTTGCCCGCTTCAGCACTTTTGCAAATTCATCCTCTGAAAGCTCCTGCAGCTGCCCGGCTTCGCCTGCTTCAAGATCATCAATCCCGACATATTTTATTCCTTCCATTTTATCATCCCCTTTTGGTTAAACTGCTAACAACTAATACTATTCGCATGTTTAAAAGAATTTCTATTCTGCAGAATACAAGCTACAGCGTTGCAACAGTGTATATTATGCCTGCAATAAACAAGGATATCAGTAATATATCGGCAATCCAGGGCGCCTTTATGCTGTATTCCGGCTTCCCATGCGCTGCGGCTTTTCTGTGCATCAGCACAACAATAATTCCCTCAAGCCCGCCTGCAACAGCGCCAGTTATGCCTAATACTGCTGAAAACCGCGAAACGCCCGCAAGCACCAAAACAAGAGGCACAGCGCATGTCAGCAAGAAAGCAACGTGCCTGTTGATTTTGTAATCATATTCATAAACCCACTTCAATGCAAGCGCAAGCACAAGGAAAGCAGTAGCCATTGAAACTATTGCGAATATATTCCCGAAAGCTGCAATATAGCCGCCCATCCCAAGGTCCGCTGTTGCAATTTCGCCGACACTATCTCCAAACGCGCCGACAAATGCAAAGGCAAACAGCAGGTAAAAAACAACAGGAAACAAAGAGCCGATTATTATTGCGCGCTTCACCAGTTTCCTGTTTGTCTTAAGCACTTCTTTTACCGCAGGCACCGCAGAAGCACCCATCAGCGCAAAAAACACAACGCCGTAAGGCAAAAATGAGTATTGCAGGTTCACCGCTGCAAGGTTTTGCAAATCAAGCTTCATAAGCACAAAAGCCAAAAGCACAGCTATTGCGGCAAACCTGAATATGTTAAGGTAAAGTTCCGCGCCCTCTATTATATTCAGGCCTCGGAAGACAAGAACAGCCATTAACGCGAAAAACACAGCCATTGCAACCGCAGGGCTTATGCCAAAAAGCCCGCTTATTGAAACGCTTTCGCCAACAAGGTATGCGGCAAGAGCGCCGTAAATTGTAATCAGGAGAGCTATGAGCATTGCATGCTTGCCCCATCTGCCGAGGTATTTCCCTGCATATGCAGTAAGCTGGTGCTTTCCTTCTGTCCTTAGCGCTATTTCGCCGACATAGAGGTTGATCAGCATTGCGGCTATCCCAAGCACAACTATATGCACGGCGCCGATAAGAAACCCGGATTTTGCAATCACAGCAGGTATGCCTAAAACGCCTGCGCCTATTATCAGGCCGATAAGCGTTGCAACAGCGCCGAGAAGATGTTTGCTTGCCATTAGGGTTTTACTTTTTTATGCCAAATGCGAACACCAGCGGCTTTCCGTCCACAACCTCATTTGTAAATGTCATGAAATAGAGTATGGTATTGTTGTTTGCATTTATATGCAGCACATAATTGCCCTGTTTTGCCAGCCGCGCCAGCTCAGCAAGCGAAATTGCGCTTATATTCTTCTGAGCCTCATACAGCTGAACCGCTTTATCATAGTCCTCTTCAAGCGCCACAGGCACAACTGCATGCTCAAAAGCCCTGCCAATTTTCACGTCGTGCCTGCCAAAACGCACTTTTATGTCATCATCGCACAGCTTATTCTTTTCCCGGACATAGCTAAGCAATGATGCCTGCACATCTTCAAGAGAAGGCATGAACTCTGCGCCTTCTTTCATGTAAAGCGGGACAATGTAAGAGTTGTATGCAACAGCATCCGTGGGAAGAGAGCTGTAGCCGCCGTTTGCAGCTATCTTAAGCACAGCCTCCTCGCTTAGCGGCTTAAGGCAGGCCGATGAACTGGAAAACCTGTCAATGTAAAGGTATGCGAGCAGGGAAAAAAATAAGGCAAGAAGGGCAACAATTGACACAGCTTTTACTATCCTGATATTTCTTGCTTCCTTATTAGCCCTAAAATACCTCTTTACCATATTAGTAATTCTTCCTTGACCTTAACAAGCCTATTACTATTGCAATAAGTATTACAACCAGCACAGCTATGAACCATGCGGTTGAAGATATGATTTTTGCAGCAGGCTCTTCACCGGATGCAGCTTCCTCACCGGCAGCCCCTTCAGCAGGCGTTTCTTCGCCAGCAGGCGCTGCTTCCCCGGGCCTGCAGTCCGCACTGCACAGCTCAGCATCTTCGCCTATGTCTGCATTGCATATTCCGTTCTGGTTGCAGGTTGCATAGGCAGACAGGTCAACAGTAAGCCTCAGGCTGCCATTCTTATCATATATCTTTGCTTCCTTAATGTTCCTGTAATACGGGAATATTATCAGCACAGGCAGTTCTGTCAATACAGTGGGATTGTCATAAAACCAAAACTCAACAGGGAACTTGAACGAATAAATCTCTGCGCCGTCGTATCCGTAAATTTTCGCTGCAAAGCCATCCTCAGGCTGGAGCTTGTGGTCAGGGTAGCCTTCAACAAGCTCGGGTGTGCCTTCAAGCGTTGTTTCAAACGTGTCTTTCACAAGCATTTCAACCGCAACGCCTATTTGCCCGCTTTTCATGTCTTCCGCTGCTATGGCAAAAGCCCCTAACACAAGCATAAAAAACGCAAACAGCGCAATTTGTTTCATGATATCACCTCAATTTTACAGCTATTCTTAGCCATTGCAATTATTTAAACCTATTCCTGAGCCTGTTTCTTTCTAACAGCAAGCACAAGAGCGATTATTATAACAAACACAGCTATAAGCGCGCCGATAAGGATATAATCCTTTTTAAGCGCAGCAGGCTTTTCTTCAGCAACTGTTTTTTCCTTTGCCTGCTCAGGCAGTGTTTCTTCCGCCGGCTGTGTTTCTGCCTTTATGCAATCCTCAGGGCAGGTTGCGGCTGTCTCGCCATAGTCTGCATTGCATACCTTGTTTTGGTTGCAGACTGCATATTCGGACAAGTCCACCGCAGCAATAAGCCTGCCTTCATTATCGGTGATATGCAGCTCATTCATATTGTTAAATGAGGGAAGTATAAGCTGCACATCAGCTACAACCAATACCTCAGGGTTATCATAAGCCCACAGGCCAAAGTCAAAGCCGCGCGAATAAAGCTCAGAGCCGTTAAATGCAATAATCCGGGCCGCATATCCTTCTTCAGGCTCATGAAAAAAGTCAGGAGGCTCACGTTCAAGCAACTGGACAGCGCCTGGCGCAACAACTCCATTGTCATAATGCAGGCCTATCGAAAAAGAGCCAGCGGCTGCTGCAACCGAAACTGACAAGATAAACGTAAATGCAAGCATAACAGACAGGGTTGGCGCATTCATTACAATCGCCCCCATATAGCTGTTGTGGTTCTTCCATTCGCCTTGCCCCTGAGCTGTTTCTTGCTTATTTCATTGAAGAACATAGCCTTATCAGCTCCTACAGACGTATGGTCGCGCATTATGGAATTATCAGACGGCCTTAGACGGGCCAAGCGCTCACCGCACTTCTCTCCTTTGCAGTTGCCACCGCAGCCCTTAAAGAGATTTGTGAAAAACTCGCCCCACTTTGCTTCAGCAATTTCTTCGGGTACGCAGTTCGGAAGGCCGCTATCGGGAATATCAACAGTAGACAGGCCCTCTTCCAGATATTCATCCTGCAGCCCGCCGAATGCATGCGAAAACTCATGGGCAAAGATATTTGCGTTTCCTTCCCTATTTATTTGTTCCATGCTTAATATAGTGACAGGTGACGGATTCAATCTTGTATATGCCCTGAATGAATGGCTTTTTGAAACAAGGACAGTTATGTCATTCCTGCATTGCCTGTCATACTCAGCAATGTAAGGGACCACATAATCCGTCAATGTAAAGCGGAACCCATCAAACGCACCAGCCCCGGCCCTCCCGCCGCGCATTGTCCATACTGTAAATTTGTCGCTGAACTCATCAAATGGAGAAACTGTAAACAGCCCGTTAAAAGAGCCGTCATTGAGCAGTTTTCTCACATCCTGCTTGAATGTATCGTAATTGGTATATCCTTCAGATATGAATAAAACGTCTATCCTGCCCCCGGGCACAAGCTTTTCACAGGCCTCCGGTATCCTGCACCTGAAATCAACGCATTCTATCCCCTCACCGCACTCTGCGTTTTCCCTGCATTCCACAGGCTTGCGCTCAGTAAAAGACAGCACTTCATCCCTAAGCCCTGTCGCGAGGTTTGTAAGGAAGCATTTTCTTTCAGACAGGATGCATTCAAATCGGTTTAAGTTTTGCGGCAGAACAGACTGTGACTCTGCCCCTTCCTGGCTTTCATATAATATAGGCGCTGTGCTGAAGCTTATTCCAAAATCAAACCAGTCTCCGGCAGGCTCTATGTCTACCTTGTCATACCCGAACATCATTTTCTTTTCGGCTTTTTCCACAATAACCTCATTTGCTGCGCCGGTTAACGGAGGCTGCATGAAATCCTCCAAATATAGGTTTGGATACCCTGCAGGAGCAGGGTCTTCTACAGCAAGCCTGTTAATTGTTTCTTTTGGATTAATATATGCCTTCATCTCGGCAGGGTTTGCAAAAATGCATCCTATTTTCCTCAGCCTCTCATCTTTTAATTGCGGGCAGGCATCGTACCCCTCTTTATCAGGCAATAGCAATAAATCGCCCTTTTCCAGCCTAAACAGGGCAACGGGCGTACCTGCCCCAACAGGTGATGGCGCAAAAATAGTGATTGCCGCCCCTTCGGCTGCGGAAATGTAAGCTTCACCTGCATAAACATTCGCTGCGAGCGCATGCCTATACAGGCCTGGGAAATAGAGCCTGTCATACGCCTTACCGCCGGACTGCCCCAGATACATGCCCCTTCCAAGCCCGACTATCTCAGCAGAGCTTATGTTCATGCCACCGAAACTGCTGCCAAAGCCCTCTGCATTCGGCCTTGCAGTTATCTCTATTTTGGGTTCAGCATTAAGCTCAGGCGGCATGAGGCTTACATCATGCAGATTGGCAATTTCCGCATAAATGCCACGGACCGGATTTTTCCGGCCATTGTTAATATACCTTTCAACCTCAGTCTTAAACAGAATCGCGCCATTACCTATGTCAAAATAAATTCCTGCAGGCGCAATTTCGGCAGAAATGAGGCATATGCCCCTGCATACAACAGCCCGCGCATAATCCGCATTTTGCCCATCCAAGTTTTCATCCGGATAAAAAGCAGTGTCCTGCAGGAATGTGAATCCAATTCTGCCCTGCGCCAGTTCTGTTGCATTCATTGCAAACTTAACTCCCCTGACTTTAACCGGCTTTACAGAATCTACAGGTGAAGCATACCTTGCCCTTCCGGCCTGCAGGTTCCCGTCTGCCTGTGAAAGCTCCAGCATCTTTGTGCCTGTGCGAATAATCTTTCCGCCTAAGAACCCAACAGCCTTTACCTCCCCTCTTGCATCCCTGAAGCTTACATTTATTGTGCCATTGCTCTCGACAGGCGCAACACCAAACACAGCAGCCAAGTCTGCAGGATTATATATCGTAATGCCATTCTCCCCTTGTATTCTTGTGTAGCCTTCAGGCAGCGCCTCCTGCGCAAATACAAACCCTGAAATCATTACAATAAGGAATACAGGGATTACAACCAGTTTTTTAAGCATACGGAAAAGAAGATTGCATTGTTTATAAAATTATCTTTCTGTCTGCCTTGTCGCCTCATCTATCTTGTTCTGCAACACTTTCGTGTCTATAGGATTGAATGTGTCCCACCCCTGCTCATTCATAGCCCATTGATGCCGCATTATTGAGTTGAAGCTTGGCCTTAAGCGCCCCCTGCATTCCCTATCATCGCAATAGCCGCCGCAGCCGTACCATGCAGGCCTGCTGTGCCTTGCCTCATCAGCAAGCGCTGTTCCCTCCGCCTCGCCAAGCAGCTTCTTCCATTTTTCCAGCGCATCAGGATACCTTAAGCAGTTCGGATCGCCTGCGATGCCCCTGCCAAGAGTTGGGCGCAATTCCCCGCCCGGCGTGGCTTCATAATACTCGTCATAAAGCCCGCCGAAAGCATGCCCGAACTCATGCACAATCCCAAGCGCCCAATATTGCTGCCCTGCTGTAAATGGCATTGAGAGAACAGCGACCCCGAAAGGCTGTGCATGCGGCACATACCTCCTGTTGTTTGAAAGGACTATAGTCTTGTCTGACTTGCCGCACTGCAAAGACAGCCTGTTTGCATAATCCGCAGAAGGCCCAAGCCCGGAACTTGTAACGTCTGCGGGCATTTCCTTCTCAGGCTCAAGCATTGCCCAGAATATAAACTTGCCTGCGCTGTCGCTGAATGGCTTAACAGACATAAGCCCCTTGGTGCCTTTCGCGCCGTTCAGGTCAACCGCTCCTTCTATGTCTGAAGTGAACTGCTCCCAATTGTCATAACCATCTCCTATAAACAGGACATCAATCGCATTATCGGATTCTGCCGCAGAGCTTGCGCTTTCAACTTTCCGGCATGTCGCCAGCCTGATGCATTGGCCTGTGGTGCATTTCCTTCCTGCCCCGCATTCCGCATCATTATCGCATCTTGCGGGAAGAGTTTGTGCAAAAAACCCGGAAACAAGCTGGTAATCCAGGAAGCATTCATTTTTCCTTAAATCGCATTCAAAATGGTTGTACTGCCCTTCATCAGGCTCATACTCATCCTGCTGGTACACTTCTGCTTCAAAGCTTATGCCCAGGTCCTGCCATTTTCCGTTTTCAGCAGTGACATTGCTTCTCGAAAATGCAAGAACAGCCCTGCGCACCGGCCTCTGCACGATTATCCTGCTTGTATCGTCATTCTTATCAAAGGCTTCTATGTCCAGCTTTTGTATTTTGTAATCCGAATGCTGCATCTTAAGCATAAGCATTAACGGAACCCCAACCTGCCCGCTTTCAGCAAGTATTGTGTTGTTCCTTGGCTTTATTCTTACCAAAAGGTCCTGGAATGTAATGCAGCTGCCCCTCCTGTAATATCCGAGCGCTTCAAGGGGGGCTGCAGCCATCTCAGCGCATTGCAGGTAATCTTCCTCTTCCGCGAGCATCATCAGCCTCCCGCTTTTCAGCTCAAGCATTTCCCCAGCATTGTTGAATACCTTTATGCTTGCCGGGCCGGGCACTGACTCGGGAATGAAGCCTGCATTGGAAGTTTCAGAAACATAAACCTTTGCTTCTTTTGCCTGGATGTTTTCAATGAAAAATCCTGGCATGGGATTGAGCTGCATAAGCACGATCTGCCTTTCTGATTCAACGCTTACAGAGCCGAACATGCCCCTGCCTGTGGGAACTGCGCTGAAAGATAAAATTCCCGTGTTGAACAGGTTGATCATGCTGAAATCCGCTGTTATTGTGGTTGCATTGCTTTCCCCATTTCCTGCAAGCCCCTTTATTATTTCAGTCCTCCCCACAATGCCCTCTCCGGTGATATTGAGGAAAGAGAACTGGGGTTTTACAACAGCCTTCATGCCGCAGGCAGATTTGCATGCAAATGAATAATTGTGCCTTGTGTAAATCCCGCCTGAAAATGCAAATTCAAGATTAGGGAGGGAAGATGCATCAACCAGAATCTCGCGCCCCGTGATGTTTACTTTCACATTTGAGGTTTCAGGTGAAATAAACCCCCCGTTCGCAACCTTAAGCAGTTTGCTTCCGGCCCCGCCTGCTGCAGAGATTGTGCCGAAGAGATAGCCGAGCGAAGTCCCTTCTCCAGATTCCCCATGCCTGTATTTGATCAGCACTGCGCCGCCTGATTCTTCAGCAGCAGCGCCGAAAATCTCCTGCATGAGTCCAGGATTAAAAACAGTAGTGCCTGCCTCCCCCGTTATCTGCCTGTACCCTTCAGGAAGCCCTGTTTCATTCTGCGCAAATGCAAACGAAGGAAGTATTGCAAGCAAAAGCACGCAAACAAGCAGTAGTTTCATACAAGTGAGATAATACGGAGTACTATTTAATTATTCGCTTCACGCAGGCGCATCAGAAGGCGCCGGGGATGCTCCGGCAAGCAGGCTGCCGCTGCCACCCTTCTTTGGCGGCTCCTGCCTGATTGCAAATGTATAAACAAGAGGCTGCTTGTTGATGAGAGTCCTGTTGAATGTCAGCAGGTAAACCATGGCATCATCCTGCATATCAAAGTGAAGTATGAAATCCTTCTGCTTCGCCAGCCTTGCAAGGTCTATCAGCGACAGCACTTTTATAGCCTTCTGCTTGTTGTACAGCTCAATTGCATATTCATAAGGGGATGTGAGCCCAGCTTTAACATCAGCTGAAAAGTCCCTGATTGTTGCAGACTCCTGCTCGCCGCCAACCTGCAACTGCCAGTCAACAGCAACAGATACAGCCTTGCTGCCTATGCTTACGTCTGCAGCAGGCTTGCTCAGTGATTTTACAGGGAAACCAAGCGTGCCTACATTTGCACAGACAGGGACGTTATTCTGGACATACAGCGCCAGCTCCTTTTCAATGCCCGCAATTGTCTGCACAGATTCCTTTCCCTTGTCAAAATAAACAGGTATTGTGTAATAGTCGTACTGCACCGCTTTTTTCGGCTCGTTATATCCGCCGCGCGCCATTATCTTCAAAACGCCGTCTTCTGCAACAGATTTAACGCAGTCCTCAACAAAAGGCGTTGTTTCAGCAACCCTATTCTGCAGCACGGTGCTCTGCGATATTTTCACGCGCTCAATGCCTGATGCTATGTCCTTCCTGAGGAAGATTACAGACAGGATTACTGCAACAAGCACAATTCCCAATATAACAAACATAGTCACCTGCCCTTTTTTCATGAAAATTATGAGTGCAGGCGCATTTATATATTATGCGGTTATATGAAAGTGGTATGAAAAAGGGATACAAGGTTTTACTGGCAATAATAATTATTCTATCTATTATTATA
>DUKS01000018.1 GCA_013329215.1 Nanobdellota archaeon
AATCTGCCTTTTGCCATTAACAAACCTGGGCCCGCCGAGCCTTGTTGTCTTTAGTTCCCAGCCGCCGGGGAGTTTGAATTCTTCTGCCGCGCTTTCAACAGCAAAGTCTAGGTCTGTTTTATCGGGTAGCGGCGTCCCGTACAATCGGTTTGCAATGCTCCTGTAAACAGCGCCGCCTACAAGCCACATCCGCCCGCTGGAATTCGCTTTTGCAATGTCAAGCCCCTCATCAAACCAGTTGATGCTCTTTATTCCTGCAAGAAACAGCTGCGTGAAATCCATAAAAGATGTAGAATTATGCCTCTTTAAATAGCTTTTGCCCTATGCCACATATCCCGTGTCATCTGCATGACAATCTCCACCTTGCCGTTGTCTATATCAGGCCTTTCCATGACTTCCTCAAACCCCAGTTTGCTGTAAAGCTTTAATGCGCCAGTGTTCTCCTTGTAAAGCCCGAGGTTGATTATGTTTATCTGCTTCCCAAATAATTTCCTTTTTTCCTTAAACACATAATCCAGAAGAATCCTCATTGCTTCTGAGCCGTACCCGCTTCTTGCCTCTCCAATCATGATTGCAACTTCAGGTCCGTCATTGCCATACTCCTCATAGCCGTAGCGCAGGCAGACGTCCCCAATCAATTCATTGTCGCTTTTCCTGAATATGCCCCATGTCATGTTGCCTTCGTCTTTTCTCCATTCTGCAAACAATTCCTTGACTTCTTCCAAAGTGTGCGGCTCATTGCCTGTTCCTGAAAGAACAGGCCCTGCATTCAGAAGCTCCATGTATCTCTTGTAATATCTTTCTTCATCGGGTATTCTTGCGAGGTATATTCTCTCCCCGTGTATTGTGTCAAGGTCGTCCATTGTGATATTAATGATGCGAGCAGGTTAAAAAAGGTTTTGAAAAACGCTCATAAAACACATCGAAAGGTATATAAGGCAGATAACAAACATTCTCCTTGTAAGTGAGCCGGCTCCGTAAAAAGCCTGCGCTTCCTTGTGAAGTTCAGCTTATGCTGAATATGCAGGTTATCCAGCGCCTCACGGCGCGTAAACAGGTTGGAAAGGTCATTACTCACTTACACTTTTCACTTCATTCCATTTTGCTTTTATCGTCTTGAAGTTTGTCAGGATTACATTAAGCTTTATGCCCTTGTTTCTTTTACGCTCATTAAGCTCCCGCTTGGCATAATGCGCTGCAAGATTGTCTGCAGGCGACTTAATGTTTCTTCCAGTCTCTGCCCTGTAGGCAGTTATGCTTATTATAGCAAAAGGCGCTTTCTGCTTAAACAGCTTTTCCAAATATTGCCTGACAAAATGAAAGTTTTCATCATTGCAGATAACCAGCGTCCTTATCTTATTTGCAATATTCCTTGCAAGAAGATAAATGCAGATTGCATATAGCTTAGCCCTACCCTCCTGCGTTTCTTCTTTTAACAGCTTCCTGTATATCTCTTTTTTCAAATGTGTGCTTAAAGCACAGCCAATATGCTCTTTTGTATCCACTGAAACGCACGCAATTCCTGTGGTTTTGTCTTTCCAAAACTTGTTGCTTAGGTCAATATGGTAATATTTTGGCATCAGCGCACTAATAGCCTGCCTATTCATAAACTTTCGCCCGAAAAATCCGCAAATTTTTCAGAAATATTGGAAAAACAGCAGCAGGGCTTATCGGAACGATTATATATGTATTTGGGCTATATTACTTATTATGAATCTCTTAAGCCAAATAGAACTTAAAACTAAAAAGGGCAAAGGCAAATGCGTTTATGCAAAACGGAATTTTAATGCAGGCGAATTTGTATTAATCTTCCAGGGCGATGAATTGAAAACTGTAATGGGGCACCATACGCTGCAAATCGGCTCGCATGAGCATTTGTTAATCTATGAGCCGCAGAGGTACGTGAACCATTCCTGCAATCCAAACTGCGGAATTAAGGGCAGGGCAATACTGGTGGCAATGAGGCCCATAAAAAAAGGTGAAGAAATAACATTTGATTATGCAATGACCGAAGAAAGATGCTTTGGCTGGCAATGCCTGTGCGGCTCCAGGAATTGCCGCGGAAAAATAACCGGCTTTAGGGGGCTGCCTGAAAACTTTAAGAAAAGATATGAGGGGTTTATATCTGATTATTTGTTACAGAAGGCTGCTAAGCATTAAAGCGGATAATAAACTTCTCCTGCCCAAACGCTTTTATACGGAAAGGGTTTATTATATCCTATCGTAAAAATAATCCCAAAAGCAAAAGCCGTATCTGTGGCAAAGCCGAATGGCACAAAAGTAAGATACTACCTTTTTAATGAGTATGAGCTGCATTATAACGAAATCCCACCAAAGTCAGAGCAGGATTGGCATCATCATGAGAAAATATCAGAATCATTGCTTGTTCTGGATGGGAAGCTTATCCTTCAATGGAAAGAAAAAGGAAATCTAAAACAGCAGGCAATCCATGACGGCGATTTAATTGAAATGGAAAACACGCCCCATAATGTGGTGAACAACGGCAAGAAGACAGCAAAAGTAATTATTCTTAAACAAGTTCTTTCCGGAAAAAACAGGCGCGCATTATTTAAGAAAGATAAAATCGGCGATTAAATGTGAAGGGCAGCTAACCAGAATATGTATGCCGGAGGCCGGTTATCTATAACCCCAGCCCTTTCAATATCTTATCCTTGTCAAATACTTCCAAATCCCTGTACTCCTGCCCCATGCCCAAATACAAGATTGGCTTCTTTGTGACATATGTGACTGAGATTGCAGTCCCGCCTTTCTCATCAATGTCAGCTTTTGACAATATTACCCCGTCTATCCCGACTGCTTCGTCAAAGCTCTGAATCTGCTCAATGCAGTCGTTGCCTGCTATCATCTCTCCGATATAGACTTTCATGTCAGGCTTTGCAACGCGGACAATCTTTTTCATTTCATCCATCAGGTTTGCATTGCTGTGCTGCCTCCCTGCAGTATCAATCAGGACAACGTCAATGTTTCTTGCCTTTGCCATTTCAATGGCGTCATAAGCAACAGCAGCGGGGTCTGCACCGTAATCCTGCTTAACAATCGGGACATTAAGGCTGTTGGCATGCTGCTCCAGCTGCTGTATTGCAGCGCTCCTCCACGTGTCTCCTGCTGCCAATACGCATTTTAATCCCTTGCTTTGAAGCATGTATGCAATCTTTGCAATTGTTGTTGTTTTTCCTGAGCCGTTTGCGCCAAGGAAAGAAACAATGTAAGGCTTTTTCCCTTTCTTAATCTCATGCAGCAGATCAATTTTCTTTTCATCTTCAAACAATGATGCAATGCTTTCCCTCAGGCTTTCTGCAACAGCATCCTCAACCCTGCCCCTTGCTATCGGCTTTTCAACAAGCGTACGCTTAAGGTCTGCCTTTATCTTTTCAATCACTTCAAACGCAACATTGTTCTCAAGCATTGCAAGCTCAAGCTCCCAGAACAATTCATCGAACTTCTCTGAGGAGATTTTGGTTGTTGCAATCGCCTGCTTTAAGCGTGAGAAAAACCCTTTTTTTTCTTCCTGCACCGGCTCTTCTTTCTTTGGTGCTCCCTTCACAATTTCTTTCTTTGGCTCTTCTTTTTTTGGTGTCTCTTTTTCATCTTCTTTTTTTTCTTCAAAATGCTTCACTTTCACAAAAGGAGGCTGCACTTTTGGCTGTTCCTGCCTTTTTTCTTCTTTTTTGGGCTCTTCAATCTTGGCAGCATACGCAGGCTTTTCTTCCTTGGGGGGCTCTGGTATCTCTTCCTTAAACTCCTCAATAATCTCCTGCTCTGTCTGCGTTTCTTCAGGAGGCGGCAAAGGCGCTTCCATTTCCCTGCCGACGGGCTCGTCTTTTTCTATTGCAGAGCTTATCCTGCCTATTGCAGACTTCAGCTTTTCCTTAAGGAACTTGAACATAGGCTTTTAGAATTAATATTACTAAATAAACCTTTCGAGCGAAGCGAAGAGAGGTAGAGAGCGCAAACGAACTAACCTTTCGAGCGAAGCGAAGAGAGGCTATGAACAGCAGTGAGTAAGCCTTGCTATCTCAGCTTCCGTATGATGTCCCTTACAAAGGACATTACAAACATATAGATAATTCCGACATAGTAAAGCACCCAGAATACGATTACAACAACAAATACCAGCACAATTATGAGCAGCAGCGTGCCTAAATCCATTTGTAATATGAACCCTTAATGGTATATAAGCTTTACATATTCGGGCGGGCATGATACAAGCTTATATACGCGCGCTCTCTGGTATTCTATTGGGCAATGGTAGCGCAAACAGATGACTGGGATTATTCTTCAGACCCCGATCTGCACGAAATCGTAGACACGCCCGCATGGCACCAGGGCAGCATTATTTCATACCCCTGAAATCTGAGAGCGGCAAATAGTTCTAGATATTCTAGAATATCTTGGGAGAGCCCTTATATACCTGCTTTTTTTCAGTGTTTATCGTATTGTTTCGGGATTCAGGGTAGATTTCCGCCGCACTGCAAGCGCGCGCGGCAAAGCCGGAACCCATGCCTTAAATCCGAAAAAAAACAGGGAGGAACAAAAATGAACAAAAGGGAAATGCTGATTATATCCGCATTAAGGTCGAACTGCAGGAAAAGCCTGACTGAGATGAGCCGCGAGACAAAGATACCGATATCAACGCTGCATGAGAAGATACAGTCATACAGCGGCAACCTGATTAAGAAGCATACGGCTCTTATTGATTTCGCAAGAGCCGGCTACAACACCAGGGCAAAAGTGCTTTTGAAAGTTGAAAAGGAAGAGCGGCAGGTGCTGCAGGATTTCCTTACGTCATGCAAAAATGTGAATACCCTCCTTAAAGTTAACAACGGCTTTGATTTCCTTGCAGAAATGGTTTTTGTCCACATAAAGGAGATGGAGGACTTCATGGAGTCGCTTGAGCACCAGTTCAGGATACTTAACAGGGAAACATTTTATATCATAGACGAGCTGAAGAGGGAGGAATTCCTTTCAAGCCCCCATGCCGTGATGATGAACGCTGTGTAAACATGTGAACTACCCCAACCCTAAAGGGTGGGGCTTCCTGCTTCAACGATGGAAGTTGCCGCCAATAATGGCGGTATCGCTTTCCTCTCAACAGGCGTTGATTCGGGCAGTTCCTGCCCCATCTCAATTTTCTTGAGTGTTAATCTCTTTATTTGCCAGGCGGAAACATGCTGCTTACAGACAGGGAACATAATCCAATACTTCAATTCCCGGAACAGGCGAAATATGCATTTAACCATTCTCAAAACCCGCAATTCTCTTGCTTATTATTTCACCCGCCTCAGGAATGCGTCAAACAGCTTGAAGCGATTGCCCAAGAAGATGTGGATAAAGCCATAGCGAGCGGGGTATTGCTTCTGCAAATGGAGAAATTTGGCGATTCTAACAATCCTATATATTTCGCGGATTTTAAGACAAACCCGGTTACGCGTTTTCTGGGCTGGGATAAATCTGAACAATTATTCGGCGGCCAATTGCACTATAGGGTTGATTTTAATATTAAACCAAAAGAGGAAAGACTGAAGAAAAAAGAGGCATTCGCTTTCCCTCTTATGGTACATCAGCTTTCTCCTTATTGGACTCTTGATGGTGCCGGCTTTTATTCCTTTTACAAACGTATCTTTGGCGTTCAGCTTCAGGCGGGAAATAAATAATCCGCTGGTCCAGAGCTTAAAAAGCCAATGCGATGGGCTGTTTCTGTGCAAAGCGCGTGCTGATAATTCTTTATAGAGCACAATAGGGACTATGTCCCTGTGTGCCGAGAATCTATGATTCTCGAGCACTTTGTTATTGCATTATTTTGCATTTATAGGCAGTGCTTATATTGCAAACAGAGGTTATTCAAAGTTCTCTATATTATCTTTTCAAAAAGCAGGACATAAGGAATAATAAGAAAGATAATAAAAATAAAAAAAGAAAATAAAAAAGAAGTGCCTTACTTCTTCTTCTCAGCTGCCTTTGCCGCAGGCGCCGCTTTTGCCGCTGCTGCAGCCGGTTTTGCTCCTGCTGCCGGTGCTGCTCCTGCCGCAGGCGCCGCGCCTTCAGCTCCGGGTACAGCCGCTTTTGCAGCTTCCTTGGCTTCCTTCTCAGCCTTGATTCTTGCGAGTTCTTTCTCATAGAACTTCTTCGTTTCATCAAGCTGCTGCTTCAGCACTGCTTTCTTTTCAGCGCTTACTTCAGTTGATTCAGCCTTTATTTCTTTGTCATATTTTCCAGAATCAATGTCAGCATTTACAAGCCTCGCTGTTTTTCCCTCAACAAGGACTCCAAGCGAGTTGCATGAGCCTATAACTGTTTTCACAGCCGCTTTCATGTCTTTTGCAAGAAGCGAGTCCATCTTCATATGTGCAATCTTTATTATCTGCTCTATTGCAAGGTTGCCTACTTTTTCCTTGTTCGGGATGCCCGCGCCTGTCTCTATTCCCAGCTCTTTCTTTATCAGGGCTGATGTAGGCGGCGTGCCTATTTCTATCTCAAACTCTTTGGATGATGTGTCCACAACAACTGTTACAGGCACTTTCATGCCCTTGTATGCAGCTGTCTTCTCATTGATTTTGCTTATTACCTGGCCGATGTTGACGCCCAGCGGGCCCAGCGCAGGCCCCAGCGGGGGCGCAGCAGACGCTTTTCCCCCTTCAATCATTGCTTCGACTTTTTCTTTTTTTGCCATTTTATTGTCTCCCTTTACAGAAGCTGTTTTGCAATCCTTTGAGAGAAATGATAGATATACCTTTATAAAGTTTGCTGTTGTTTCCATAGAATATGAACGACTACCTGCTTATACTTGGGAGGGACCCGGACCTGTCATTGCTCGAGCTTGTAAGCTATTTCAGTGCCAGGAATATCAGCTTTAAGATAAAGGACAAGTCGCAGGCCGCTGTTTTAATAGCGCTTCCGGAGCTTGATTTCCAGAAAACAATAACAGACCTTGGGGGCATTGTAAAGATAGCGAGAGTTATACAGGACCTTGACAATGAAGTGCTTTATGCAGGAAAAAGCAACAAAATAAAATATGCAGTAAGCGTGTACAGCGACACAGACACTTCTGATTTAAAGGAATATCTTAAGGGAAGGCTTAGGGAAGAAAAGCTTAAAATAACTTACAAGCGCTCATCAAGGACTGAGCAGTTTCTCATGCCGAATGACGTTGTGAGGCACAGGCTCCTTGACGAGGGGTTTGAGCTTGTTGTTTACGGCGGCATAATTGCGAGGACTATTGCTGTCTTCAACCCGTATGAGTATGAAAAGCGGGACAAGGAAAGGCCGCTGCAAAGGACCCTGCATATGATTTCCATAAGGCTTGCCAAAATACTTATTAACATGGTGGGCGCTAAAGAAGGGGACACTATTCTTGACCCGTTTTCAGGCTATGGCGTGCTGCTGCAGGAAGCGATGCTGATGGGAATAAACGTGATTGGGGTTGACAACAGCCGCGAGTGCGCTGATGCCACGAAAAAGAACCTTGAATGGACTGCAAAGCAGTTCGGGACAAGAGTCAGCTTTAAGGCGATTCATGCAGACAGCAAACAGGTTTCAAGGTTTGTCAGGCAGGCTGATTTTGCGGTTACAGAGCCTTACATGGGCCCATTGCTGCCAAAGATACCGATGAAGGATGAGGCGCTGAAGATTGTTGCCCAGCTTAACCCTCTCTACAGGGGCGTGCTCAGGGAGCTTTCAAGGGTTGTCAAAGGGAACATTGCATTTATCGTGCCGAGGTTCAGGCTTTATTCAGGCGAAAGAGTGAAAATACCGTTTGAAAGAATGCTGCAGGAAGCAGGGTTCAGGGTCGTGAGCATAATGCCTGAGATAAAAATGCCGTTAATATATAGCGCCACTGACTCAAAGATAGAAAGAGAGATTTGGGTGTTCAGGAAAGCGTGACGCATTTTCGGGTTTTTTGGAGAATCTGATGTTTTTTTCAGGAAGCTCTTATAAAGGCTGATTCTATGGCATTGTTATGAATCTTATAGATGCAATACGGAAAGAAATGGGCGGGGGTAGTGCCTGCCTGTTTACTCCATTTATATTCACTCCGGAAATCACAGCAATTGCGCGAAGGCTGAATGTTTACAGCGGCTTCCATACAGCACGAAACATCTTTGAATGGATGCTTGCGAACATTTCATATATTGATGATGAAAAATTCAGAGATTCTGCCGAAGTATTTGAGGAAAAAATAGGAAACTGCGCAGAGCAGGCTTTTTTATACATAACAATTGCAAGATGCGCAGGACTTAAGGCAGGATTTGCTGACGTAAGCATTGACAGCCATGGAAAGCCAGTAAGGCATGCTTGCTCTTGTGTGGAGCTTGAAAGAAACCTGCTCGTTGACACTGCGTATGAAACATTCGGCATAAACCACATTGCATACCGCCTGCTTGATGATGACGAGCTTTCCGGGATTTACTCTTATTTCAGGAAAATGCAGCCCTGATTGCAATTGATATAGTGCAGCCTATAAAACTTTATAAATATGAATAACCTAATGAATATCATGAAAAAAGAGGCGACTTCCGGGCAAAGCGCACTTACAGAATTCAGCGCGCCAAAGCGCAGCCGGAATACGAAGAATAAGCCAAAAGAGGCAGTTAATGGGGATGTTGCATTGAATGTAACGTCAATTACAAACAAGATTGCTGCAAGGCTGGTCAGGGAAAAGCTGTTCAAGAACAAGAAAGAAGCGCTTGAGGCTGCAGTCGGGTTTTTCCTTATATGGTATACAAATCCTGAAGAGTTTGAAAAGCTTAATGCAAAACGCAACAATGCTCCTCCCGAGACGATTAAGACAGTGCAGGACATCACTTCTGACATACTGCGCGGGCTTCCAACCAAAAAGATGGAAGAGCTTAAGGTTCAGCGGTAGAAAAGAAAAAATAAGAAATTACTTATGCGCTGTTTCATATTGAAGGATAGAACCTTATTTCATATCCAGTTCCTATGGCTCCCGTCTGGCCCTTTTCCTTCAGCAGTAGGCATTCTGGATTCCGCCAAGCCATCATTCTCCCTTCTTATGTACATTGTGGCTATTGCCTGCAGTTCTGCTCTGGCATATCGCGCGCATTCCATGTCGGTTATCTTCTCTATCTGCACATAATCTGCATCATATTCTTCAGATGCTGTCTTTACTGCCTGTTCAACCAACTGTTTCATGGCTATGTACCTGCTGCCGTATCTTTGCACTTCATAGCCTATGCTGACTAATATGCTGCCGATGCTGCATACACCGGAGATAGGAACTCTTTCATCCAGGTGCCACCATCTGATGTTCTCGTTGGTTGCAGGCACCCAGCCGCGCGCCTTTGTCTCCATTTTGTGCTCCCTTTCTGAGCGGAGCACGGCTTCCACAAGCCCTTTTGTTTTTGGGTCATATACTACACATTTTGCCATTTTATTTCCTCCTTACTTTTACGAAAAGAATCCCAGAACCTTAGTCCCAAGGCTTCCTGTTTTAAGTCCGCAGACTTTATTCTTGCCTTTCGTGTATAGAATCCGGATTTTCCTTTCAAGGCGCAACAGGTTTCAACCAAGGCCCTATGACTGAAAGTTATGCCGGAAGAAATGATTAAAATCCAAAGTTAAAACTATCAAAGAAAGAATTGCATGATATTTTGCAAGTTTTATGAGCCATACAAATAGGAAAGCATATCTTTTATTTAAAGTTATTGGCCATTCTCCATCAGCTTTCTTATCCTTGCTATGTTTGCCTTCACTCCCTCACTTCTTAAAGCCTGCGCTGGCTTTGTGTAATACCTGTGGCTTTCAAGGAACCTGACAAGCCCTTTAAGCCATTTTTCCCCGTATTCTGCCCCAGCTTCTTTCCTTACTTCTTCGCTTCTTTCAAGAAAATCCTCCCTCCCAAGGTTGTCAACGTCGGCGTCGCAGATAACTTCCTCAAGAAGGCTCTTTGGCTTTGTGGGCACTTTTGTTGCAAGCACAAGCCCTGCAATCTTTTCTGTCTCTTCTTTGCTGTATCCTATTGCCGGAAGATATGCTCTTGCAAATTCCGCGCTCTTTTCCTCATTGTCTTTTGCGCCTATTACAAAGACATAGTCATGCAGGAGTGCTGCTGTTTCAAGAACAAATGCGTCTTCGCCTGCTACCCCTTCGAGCGCTGAAAGCTGCCTTACTGTTTCAAGCACATCTTCCGCATGCCTGAAGTTATGGTATGCGTTTGAAGGCATGCCCTGCCTTGCGGTTTCGTAAACCTGCTGAAGCTTTTGTGTTGTGTTTTCATTTGCCATACCTATTGTAGGGAAAACCAATTATAAGAAACCTTTTTATTAAATCTGCGTTATTTCCGCAATATTTATATAGTTTATGCGTTTTATAAGTACCATGCGATATGTGCAGGCTGCAGAAGGAAAAAGCATAAGGCTTGACGCAAAGGACAAAAAGATACTTGCTGCAATAGCGGAAAACGCGAGAAGCCCTGCAACAATCATTGCAAGGAAGGCAGGCACGTCAAGGGATACTGCAAAATACAGGATTGCGGGCCTTGAAAAGCAGGGGCTTATACAGGGGTACAGGGCGGTTATAGACATATCAAGGTTCGGCTTTGATGCCTACCACATATTTCTCCAGCTTAACAAGCCGTCCAGGGAAATAGAGCAGGAACTGATAATGAAGTTCAAGGCATACCATTTTTTGCGCGCCCTGCTGAAATTCAACGGCCGCTATGATTTTGAGATTGCCGTAATTGCAAATGGTATTGCTGATTTTGATAATATCCTGGACACTGTTCTCAATGACTGCGCAAAATACCTGCAGGACTATGAGGTAATGGCTATATCAAAAACATATTCGGCAAAAACCTTTCCCCCATCTTTCATTAAGGGAAAATCAGCGCCCAAAACACAAGCAAAGGAATGCCAAATCGATGGCAAGGACAAAAAAATCCTTGCTGCTATCGCTGACAATGCATCGATGCCTTTGTATAAGATTGCAGGCACTGTTGGGCTTTCGCCTGATGCTGTAAACTACAGGGTTAAGGCTATGCAGGGCAATGGCATAATCACAGGATTTGTGCCTGTTATAAATTATTCGGCATTAGGCTATAGCGTTTATGCCGTTCTTGTGCTGATTAACGGGCTTTCTGCTGATAAAGAGTCAAAGCTTAAGCAGTTTATTAATTCTGACGGCCATATAATCTGGGCTGTCAAGACAGTGGGCAAGCACAATCTCCTGCTTTATGTGTGCGTAAAGAACAATGACGAGCTTCATGAGACAATAAACTCATTAAGGGCGTATCTTCCCAACGACATAAGAAGCTATGAGCCCCTGATTGCATACGAGGAGTTCCATTACACTTATTTCCCTGATTCTGCAAAGAAGTAATGCTTACGGATTTTCTGAAACTGCTTCTTCCTTCTTCTTCACAAATTTCGGATAGATATCCGGCTTCATAAACACCTTCCAGTTTTTGAACGCAAGCCCTTTCTCACTTTTCATTATATCTTCAGAGTTCATCACTGCATTTCCCACAGAGACAAGCTCGTCCTTTAATGTCATCACAACAGCAAGGTCTCCTTTCTGTATGCCTGAGTCAAGCTTTGCAATTCCCGGCACCGACAATGCAGCGCCGTGGCATAATGTGTCGACTGTTGTGTCCATGACCCATATCTTAGGCAGGTGTGCAACCGCCTTTTCCATAGGCTGTATGCATTCCCTTAACTTCTTTTCATTGCCTGTCTCTTTCCACAATGTGTAAGCATCTTTCAGGTCGTGAAGGCTTACCCAGTCTTTGTCTGTAAACGCCGCAACCTTTGTCCTGATAAGCTCAGCCATGTGCGCGCCAGTCTCTGTTTTTAATCCAAAGTCATGCACAAACTTCCTTACATAAGTTCCTGCCTGGCATCCCATCCTGAAAAGCACATCCTGGCCGCCAATTTCTATTATTTCAAGGTAATAGATGCTCCTTTTTCTCCACTGGCGCTTTACAGCGCTCTTCACAGGGGGCATCTGTGTGATTTCGCCGATAAATGAATTCATTGTTTTTCTTATTATATCCTCTGCCAGCGGCTTATGCAGATACATAAGGCAAACATATTCCTTGCCTGCTGTCAAAAGCCCCTGCACAACCCTTGTTGCCCTGCCTGTTGCAATCGGCAATACTCCTGTAACCCCGGGATCCAATGTGCCTGAATGCCCTGCCTTGCCCAGGTTTAATATTTTTTTCACATAATCAGAAATCTGGTGGCTTGTAGGCCCTGCGGGCTTGTTCAGGTTTATTATTCCGTAATCAATCAGCTCTTCCATGTCACGCTCTTCAGGCCTGCAGCTTAGTCTTTCATCTGTTTTCGCTTCCCTTTTTACAAGGATTTCGCGCTTCACGCTTTCGTATGGAAGGTTCATGAAAATAGGAATATGCCCCTGCTTTTAAAAGTTTGTTATTGCTTTTCTGTTGCATTCACACTTCGTAAGATATTTAAGCCTGGACTTCATTATATAAGAAATGGAATTAATCTCTATCCTGATAGTTCTCTGCGGTTTGTTCGTTGGGTGGACAATAGGCGCAAATGATGCTGCAAACTGCCTTGGCACATCTGTCGGGGCGGGATTAATCAGCTATAAAAAAGCAGTAATAATTGTTGCGATAATGGCTTTGATTGGGGCGGTTGCGCAGGGGCAGGCCACGACAGCCACGGTTGGAAAAGGCATTGTTGACGCTTCTTCAATACCTGTTGCAAGCATCATAGCAGTGCTTTTCTCAGCTGCAATCTTTGTGACTGTATTAACAGTGCTTGGGCTTCCTGTTTCAACAACGCAGTCCGTGATCGGCGGCATTGCGGGAGTCGGGCTTGTATTGGGGGCAAGCGTCAGCTGGGGCACTGTAAGCAAGATATTCATACTCGGCTTTATAACGCCCGTTGCTGCGTTGATTTCAAGCTTTGCAATATACAAGATTTATGCAAAAATATCAGCGCTGAAGCCGTTCCTTTTCCTTGAAAAGTTTCTAGGATGGGCGGTCCTGCTGAGCGGCGCATTTTTGGCGTACAGCCTTGGCGCAAATAACATAGGCAATGCAATGGGGCTCGTAGCTGAAAAACACCTGCTTACTTTGTTCGCCGCAAGCCTTCTCGGAGGCGTTGCAATTGCTTTAGGCTGCATATCGCTTGGCACAAAAGTCATGAAGACAGTAAGCTCTGACATCACGCAGCTGAATGCGCAGACTGCATTTGCAGCCCAGGCCGGCGCTTCAGTGGCTGTTTACGCCCTGACACTGATTGGAATCCCAACATCCACTACCTTCGGCATTGTCGGCGGTGTTGCTGGCGTTGGCCTGGTAAAAGGAGTAGGCAACCTGCAGGCCGGCACATTAAAGAGAATTGTAACAGGGTGGGCTGTCACGCCTGTTGTGAGCGCCGTGCTTGCAATAATAATGTTCGAGGCACTAAGCCTGGTAATGTAGGAATATTTAAATAGAATCAAAACCACAATAAAGGAGGACAAAATGAAATTTAACTGGCTCAGGATTCTGCCTATCTTCGGCAGGGACATGGAAAAGGAAACTGTTGAGCTGTTTAAGGCAATGATTAACGAGATTCTCTCGGTTAGGCAGCCGTTCACTGAGGTCGGGAAGGCCCTGAAGAAGGGGGATTTCAAGAAAATAAAACAGCATGCGGCCGTCATAAATGAGAAAGAGCATAACTGCGACAAGATAAGAAGGCATATTTCCCAAAATATGTATTCAGGCGCATTCATGCCTGTAATGAGGACAAGGCTTTATGACCTGACAGACGGGATTGACGATGTTATTGACCGCGTGCAGGATGTTGCTGACAGGATAATATACCTTGAGCATAAGAAAGTGCCTGCAAAAGTAGCTGACTTGTATATAAAAATGATTGATGAGGGCTGTGTTGCAATTACAGAGCTTTCTGTTATAATAAACGACCTGTTCTCAGGAAGCCCCGAGCTGATGCATGAAGTGAAGAAGGCGAACATGGCCGAGCACAACCTTGATATGCTGAAGAAGGACGTCCTTGATATTGTGCTTTTTGACAAAAAGATAGACGCTGTTTCAGTGTGGCTTTTATTCAATGTCGCGAAGCTTCTTTCTGAAGTGGGAGATGCTGTTGAAGGATGCTGCGATGATGTTGCGATACTGAGATTGTTAAGGCAGGCGTAGTATCGGTATAGGCTTAGATTGAGGCAAACCGATACTTACGAAAAGCTTATA
>DUKS01000035.1 GCA_013329215.1 Nanobdellota archaeon
AGACCCGGTGCACTATGGGCACTTAGCAGTAATAGAAAAAGCAGCAAGGCTTTGCGATAAGCTGTATGTTGCCCTGGGCGTAAATCCAGAGAAGGCCGGAAAGCACCTTTTCAGTGAAGATGAAAGGGTAAGGCTCGTAAAGAACGCTGTCGGAACGCTTTCGCTTGAGGCTGAGGTGGAAGTGGGCACTTTTCACGGGCTTCTTGCGCAGTATGCACTCTCAAAAGGCGCTGACTTTATTGCAAGGAGCGTGCGTGATGCAAAAGATACTGATTATGAGTTGCTTCTTGCCGAGTTCAACAGTGGATATGGGCTTGACACCGTGATACTGCCTTTGTCTGGGGTTGATGGGAAAATAAAAAATGCCAGCTCTTCAATGCTTAAGCTGCTTGCTGGGGATGGATGCCTTGTGCATGACTACACAGCCCCGATGGCAAAGCAGGCGCTTGAAGAGAAGATAAGAAAAGTGAGCATCATAGGGGTTACGGGCCTGATGGGCTCGGGAAAAAGCACTTTCTGCAGGCAGCTTTGTGAATATGCGTCTGCACAGGGAGTTTCAGTCACGCATGTCGATTGTGATGCTGTTGCCCATTCCATGTACAGCTCTTCCTCTGAGTATTATCCTGCTGTGAGAAATGCAATTGTTTCAGAGTTTGGAGAGGAAGTTTGCGAAGGGAATTCCATTAACAGGAAAGCTCTTGCAAAAAAAGCTCTTTTGACAAACGAGTCAAGGCTAAGGTTGATGAAAGTGCTTGAGGCGCCGTTCAGGGCAAAAATTGAAGGGATTATAGCAGGCACAAAAGGGGTTTTGCTTCTTGATGCTGCATACCTTGACATGATGCTGCCGTGGGTGAACTACAATGTGTTGCTTGTGAAGTGCGATGAAGATGAAAGAAAGAAAAGGGTGTTTGCAAGAGGCCACATGGATGATGAGGCCTACGCAAGACTAAGCAGCTATCTTCTTGCGCCAGATGCGTTCAGGGAGAAATTGCAGCAGGAGCAGGCCAGGCATAGGCACGGTTTGCTGTACGAAATCGATTCAGGCAAAGCGGATTATAAGGAGGCATTAGAATGGATACAAACGAACTTTCCGATGTTTTAAGACAGGAATGGCTTAAGCGGAGAAGAAGCCCAAATGAAACCGGAATATTTGATATGCTGGCATGCGCTTATTCTGAAGCGCAAAGGCATTACCATAATCTGCAGCATGTTGCAGACATGCTTGCTGCCCTTCCTGAATGTTCAAATGCGTTGTACATGGCTGTCTGGTTTCATGACGCTGTATATGACCCCCAAAAGCATGACAACGAGGAGAAGAGCGCAGAGCTTGCTGAGAAGAAGTGCATTGAGATGAGATATGACAAGGGATTTGCTGCTGACGTGGCTTCTCTAATAATGGCAACGAAGCATACGGCAGAGCCTTCAACAGAAGAGGCTAAATTGATTTGCGACGCGGATTTGGCGATATTCGCTTCTCCAAGGGTGTATGAGTATGATAGGGCGATACGGCAGGAGTATTCGTTTGTGCCTGAAGGCGCATATTTGCAGAGAAGGAAGAAAGTGCTTGAAGGCTTTCTTGCAAGGCAGTTTATTTACCACACAGACAAATTCAGGGAGAAGTACGAGCAAAAGGCAAGGGCTAATTTGAAGATGCTGATTGAGGAGTTGGATAGTCAGCTTTTGGAATTAGATACGAGCACTGTGAATTTAGGCCCCAAAGATTAAGAAATCAGAAAAACATATAAAGACACACAAGGAGGAATAAAACTATGAAAGCGGGAGTGGATTTCGGGACAACGCTTGTAAAGGCGGTTTGGAATAACAGGGATTACAGATTTGCATCAACAGCAGACTATGGCTTTGATGAAATAATGGCAGAAATGAAGGCAGATGGAATTAGGCAGATTAATGCTGCAGGCATAAACACTGCTGAGCTTCAAGGATTTGAAATTCACAGGAAACAAGGAGATATTATCGAAAATGAGATTAAAATGCAGGCAAATGGCGCAAGGGAATTGCTAAGGGTATCAGGAAGCCCCTTGGAAAAGTTTCTGCTTGTATCAATAGGGACAGGGACATCTTATACATTTGTTGATAAAACTATAGAAAAGTGCCCCTTTGGGAATTCCATAAGCGGCGGATTTATGCTTGGGCTTGGAAAGCTTCTTGGGGCAAAAGATTGCAAAGATATCGAAACCAGGGCTATGAGCGCCGAGGCTATGGACTTAAAAATAAAAGATATAGCGCCTGAAAAGGCCGGCACTTTTGAAGGGGAGCTTGTAATTGCAAGCTTTGGAAAGAAAAACATCACTTTGAATGATGCATTTGCGAGCATTGTGCATACAGTGGCTGTTGCAACAGTCAGGGACGTTGCCCTTATTGGAAGGGACTTTAATAATGTGGCTTATATAGGGACTCCAATCGGAAAAAATAAGGTTTTAAAGAATTATCTTGAGGCATACACAATGGCAATAGGAAGAAAACCTTATTTTCCGGAGAAGGGGGAATATTCACTGGCGTTGGGCGCTTTTTTGGAAGCGGAGTGAGTCAGGCAAACTCAGAAAGCCCCTTCTGCTTTGCATTGTCTTTATTGCTTGAAGAAGCGCTTTTATTGCTTTTAGCATTAACTGCCTTCTTTGCCTTAGATGCGTTTGCCTTTTCCTTCTTAGGCTTCTCCTTGTCATCCTCGTCTGCGTCCGGATTGGCAAACCCGTCTATATTTCCGTAAACTCCGTCGTATCCCGGATTAATCCTGATTGTCCTCTCTCTCAAGTCAATTATCAGCTTTGCAATGCGCTCATCGCACACTTTCTTCAAGTCATCAAATGAAACCCTTATCAATATGTTTAATTCAGTCCCAAACTTTTCAATCAGCGGATTATACGCCTCCCACACTGCTTTTGTTGCAATGCCTTTCTGCAAAACAGTTGCGATTATTTCAGATAGTGGAATCAAGTGGTATGTCTTTGGAGCGTCTTTTCTTACAAATCCGTCTTTCCTGTCTGCAAGCTCCTCAACTCTGTGCAATACTCCTATTGTCAAATGGCTTTTGCATACAGGGCAGATGTTGTTCAATTTGATTGCTTCAGCAGGCTCCAGCCTTACATTGCAGTTCCTGTGCCCGTCAACATGGTATTTGCCATACGCAGGGTCTGCTTCAATAGTTGCCTTTATTCCTTCCCCTGTTCTCAATGCGCGGAGAAAGCTTTTGTAGTCCGGCTCTATCTCAAACACAGTTGCTTCCCTTCCCATTCTCCACGGCCAATATGAATGCAGGTCAGAAAAGCTCACGAGATTTATTTTGTCCAGCTTTGACAAGCGCCAGTTCATTTCAGGATCCGAGCTAATTCCCGTTTCCAATGCATGAATGTATTTCACATTTGCCCCGAACGCCTCTTCCAAAGAGTCAAACCCTCCATTTGAGCCGAACACCGCAAACCACGGCGTCCATGCGTGCGCAGGCACAACTTCAATCTCATCTGAGATATTTCTCATCATGTCAACAATCTCATTGCAGGGAATCTTGAAGATGGGCCTTCCGTCATAATCAACTCTCCCTCTTTTTTTCAAAGCGTCTGTAATTTGCTCAGCAACTTTAATTGTTGGTGCGTATAAAAGAATGTGAACTCTCCTTCCCCTGCCCATTGCAGAATAAATCAGTGAAATCTCTGTCTGGAGAATGAACGGGAATCCTGTTTTTGTGCGGAGAAAGCCAGTGCCGTCTTCTTTCAATGCCTCTTTAATGTGCTCAATCCATTTGGGATGCGTGAAATCGCCTGTCCCGAGAAGCGTGACGCCTTTTACCCTTGCCCACTTCTCAAGGTTCGGGATTGTCAATTCCTTGCTGCAGGCTCTTGAGTACTTGCCGTGAATGTGCAGGTCTGCTATGAATTCCATCTGTGAGAATAATTCCACTATCTTTATATATGCTTCTATAATAATCACCAATATGGCAATTAAGAGCAGCAGGATATGCGTCCCGCTTGAGATAAGAGTTTCAGGCTACAATGGCGAGCTGTTCTACCGGGACGGGCCGTATTCTGCGACAAAAGCAAGCGCAGGAATAATGAATGAGCAGGGGCAGATGCTTGTGAAGCTTGGCAGCGCTGAATCATATTCTGTTTATCTCGGCTTTCCGAACGACAATACCGGAGACAATTACCTGCTTGCCAAAAGAAAATCACCCGGAAAAGGGAAGCTGTATTTCGTGACTGATTATGAAGAGGATGAGACGAAGTTCCGGCAGCAGTTAAAGAGCATTGAAAACTACGTTATACTCATAAACAAGGGCACTTACGTGTTCTGGAAGCCCATAGTAATTCCCACTGAGAAGACAGTCTTTGAGATCAGCCACATGAGATCCTGGTAGTTTAACAACTGGAAATTCTTTTATGAAGTGAGGAAACGGCAGCCCAAAAGAGCCAATGGCATAATTTTATAAATGCCCGGCATGTATCGGATTGCATAAAGGTGCTTTCGTTCTTTCATATTTTATGATTACCGGAAAATCTGATTGTTTTTCTTCCGTTCTTATATAGTGTTTTCAGTGGCTTTGCTTGCTTTTTCAGCTTTTGTGGAAATCCTGCGCTTTTTCCTCGGGTATGCATATTAAGGGCTTTTGCATAGGAACAGTAGCAATGGAGCTAATATTTTATCTGGATACTTCGATATGGATTGACTTGTATGAGGACAGGAAAGGGTTTAATGGAGAGCCGTTGGGCGATTATGCTTGGGACTTATTGGCTTTTATAATGGCACAGAGGCATAAGGTTGTAATCAGCGACGAGCTAATAAGAGAGCTTTTGCTTAGGTATCCGCTAGAAGCTATAAATGGTATGATGAAACCTTTTGAAAATCTATTTATAAAAGTTATTTTTACTGCTGCACAAATCAGCGAAGCTAAACTTCTTTCAAAAGAAAGGCTTGTTCCGGTATCAGACGCTTTGCATGCAATTATTGCAAGGGGCAATGGCTGTATTATGATTGCGCGCGATAAACATTTTTTGGAATTGGATGATATCTCTCCGCATTATAAGCCCGAAGAAATATTTATTTAAGACCTTTCTCTTTCATTAGCTGCTCAACCGCCAGCTCTCTTATCCTATGCAGCTCTTCGTCAGTTGTTTGCCTGCTTCTTTTAAAAATGCCTTTAAGCGGCGCTAATTCCTTAAGAGCTTTCTTATACCTTGCCTCTTCAACCTTGTCTCTTAATGCCGCTCTTATGAATTCAGTCCTGCTGTAAAATCCGGCTTTTGCTACTGCATCTACTTCTTCTAATGCTTTATGCTCCATCTTGAATGTAACCAGTTGTGTAGCCATATTCTCACTTTGTTCGAAATCCGCTTGAAAACGCTTTGCGTTTTTGGCGTGCCGAAAATCCTTCGGATTTTCCAGCATCCCTTCGCTTTTGCCCGGAAGATATACTTATTGTATATACGCTGTATATATAAGCTTTTCGCTGGAAAAAAGGTAAAAGCCGGCCTCCGGCATGAAAGAAAATAAAATATGGTTTTGGTATTGTGAGAAAGAAAAAAACTCAGGTATGCCTATCTGCCGCTTTCCCTTAATGCACTATAGAGTAGCAACACAACCGAAATGTTTATATACTTCCTGCATATTCCAATTCTAACCAAAATAATCAAAATATTGGAGGCAAATAAAATGGAAAGACAAATATTATGCGGCAATGGAAAAACATTTGAAGTTGTAACAAGCTCAGACGGGCGTTATAATGCCTGCTATGCAGAGCTTGGAAACAATGGGCTTACAGCAGAAGACATGGCAATGAAAAAGCTTGCTCAGGCAAGGCTTCTTGCAGGCGATGCAAATGACTTATGGCAGAGGGGCTCGTGGACATCAAACGGTTTGGTCTATGTGCCGAACGGAGATATGCTTGTTACTGCGCCAAAATACACGCCATTCTTAAAAAATCTGGATAAGGCGGTTGCTGAGCACATTGCCGGCAGGGAAAA
>DUKS01000057.1:0-22694 GCA_013329215.1 Nanobdellota archaeon
GCGAGCTGCTAATATTTGCATAATTAAGTATTCTATTTAGTTATTATAACTTTTAAAAAAGCTTAAATACAACAAAGCTATTATAATATACATGAAACCTGAACGAAAAGAAGCATTCATGAGGATTGTTGTCCTGCTTGTCTCAGGGATTATTCTCGGTATATGGAAAGGATTAATCCAGATACTTGTTGTTGTCAACTGGCTGATTGTATTGTTCACTGCAAAAAGAAATGCAGAATTGGCTAATTTCAGCGAATACTGGAACACAGAAATTTACAAGTTCTTGAAGTATATGACATTTGTCACAAACAAAAGGCCGTTCCCGTTCTCTGATTTGGAAAGATTTGCCAAGTTTGGAAAGTAAAGAAGGCGGCAAGGGGCAAGCCCCTTGAAACCGCGCAAATATAAAATTTTTCAGCAATCCCGTAAATATGTTAAACCACTTGCCACTCGCCAAATACGCACAAGGCTTATAAGCTTATTTATAATAAGTTATAACATGGAACTGGTAAAGAACAGGCAAAAAGTGCTGCTCAAGGTAATTCAAGGGCTGCAAAATAAAGGAATAAGTTCTAGAAGGGCGATTGTAAAAGCATTATTCCTGTTAAAAGAAGAGTATTTTGCTGGCAATTCAGTAAAGTTTTATTCATTCTATCCTTACAAGCAGGGACCATTTTCACAACTCTGCTTTAGCGATTTAAGAAAGCTTAATGCAGAAGGAATGATTAATGACAGCGAAAACATGCTTACAGATAAAGGAATAAAAACTGCAAATGAAATGGATATATTAGAAGCGGATATACATCATTTGCTCGGCAGATTTAACAATGAAAAAGAAATGCTGGATTATGTATATTCAAAATATCCATCCTATACGGTAAAAAGCCAGCTTGTAAGCCATAAAAAAGAACAAGAAATAGGCTTTTGCACAATAGGCTATGAAGGGAAAGATATAGATTCTTTCCTTAACGTGCTTATACAAAATAAAATAAGTATGGTTATTGATGTAAGAAATAACGCTTTTAGCATGAATTTTTGTTTTATAGGGAAGAAACTAAAGCAATACCTGAATGATGCGGAAATTGATTATATACATATGCCTGAATTAGGAGTGGAAAGCGAGGATAGGGCAAACCTTAACTCAAAAGAAGACTATGAAAAATTATTCCTTAAGTATAGGCAATCTCTGCCGTTAAAGCAAAAATATCTTGATACAATAGAAAAGGAAGGAAATAATAAGCGAATTGCCTTGCTTTGCTTTGAAAAAGATGTTTCATCATGCCATAGGCGCGAAATTGCGAAGCATATCCGGAACAAAGGGCATGAGGTTCTGGATTTATGAACGAATGTTTTTGGCTTCGGAATATGACTGTAATGGGGCAAGGCGCGCCTAATTCTATCCGCAAGCTTGGAAAACAGCAGGGCAGATGCCTGTGTTTATGGTCTGAGGAAAGAGGATTTTGCAGGATTTATCCCGTGCCTTACGGCTATGTGCGTGACTGGGAGATAATAGACGTAGAAGTAAGGAAGCCAAATGATGACGGACGGGAAAACTCATTTGTTATTTGCGAGTATGAAACAGAGTGGAAAAATTTATCAAAAAGGATACATGTGCATAAGACAACAACCAAAACCGGAAAAGTTGCCAATAAAGCATTAAGCAGGAATGAGCAAATAGAACTTATAAGAAAGCTGGCTAAAGACACTTTTTCTGATGTAAGGAACAACAAAAGAAGCTTTGGGCTGATTAAGCCTGAAAAATTTGATATGTTCTTGGAGAAAAACAAGGAAAAGGCAGAAGGGCAGGCAACATTAGGCTATACTGAAGATAATTCCATTGACAATATTATAATGAATCAAAATGACTATGCCTGGCTGCCTTACATAAAATATTCCTGCCTAGGCAAATGCAGCTCAAAACATCCGCATACATCTAAAGTGGTTGAGTGGGGTGCATACCAATGGATGAGAACTCACCCAAACAGCGAAGAGCACTGCAAAAAGCTCATCAAGAATTATCACGTCGGCGAAGAAGGCTATGAGCATTACCTGCTTATTGGGAATTTAAGATTCCATATCTCAACATATGTGATTGTGAAGGTAGTTAGGTTTAAGGTAAAGTAATATTAGTTCATTAATTTTTTATATAATCCAAAAGTATATCTCTCAAAAGCCCTAATCTCTTCTTCAAAAGTGAATCCTGCTTTGCTGAGAACTGCGGCAGAGCGCTTGTTTCTCAAAGGCTCAAGGACAATCGCTGCCCAAATCTGCTTGCAGCTTTTGCCTAAGTCTTCCTCCAATCTGCTAAAAAACCGAGAAGGCAATCCTATTCCTTCAAATTCTTTTGCAACAGCCAAAGTATTGATATAAGCAATAGGGCTTTGTCCTGCTTCCAGCACAGCATTCACAACAGGATCTTCTCCAAAAATATCCTTCAATGATTCATCCCTGTAAATATCCATAAATCCTGCTACATATCCCCAGGAATCATCATATGCCACATAAAACAAGCCTTGGGAGATTCTCCTGCTGTATTTCTCAGCAGAAGGTATAGGGTAATCAATCAAGCCGGTTGTTTCATTTGAAGAGCTGCTTACCAGGCGAGATTGCGCAATCTCAATAATTCTTTCGACGTCTTCTTGCTCTGCTTTTCTGATTAGATAATCTTTCATCCTACACCCCGAATCCCTTCGGCATCCTGCCCTGCATCTTCTTCATCATCTTTTGGATGTCTTTCTCGTCGCCCATGCCCTTCATGCCCTTGATCATCTTCCTGCTCATCTTGTACTGCTTTAATAATTCCCGCACAGCGCCTGTGGACACGCCTGCGCCTTTTGCAATCCTTTCAACACGAGCGCCATCAATCAGCTCAGGCTCTTCAAGCTCTTCTTTTGTCATGCTCTGCATTATGTGCTTCCACACCTCAAGCTTTCCTTCCTGGCCTTCAAGCATCTCTTTGGGTATTTTCAAATTCCCCATGCCTGGTATCATTTCAACCAGCTTGGATAAAGAGCCCATCTTTTTCATGGCAGCCATCTGCTCATACAGGTCAATGAAGTTAAACTCGCCTTTCAAAAGCTTCTTGCCCATGTCTTCTGCTTCTTCCTCTGTGATTGCTTCACGCGCTTTCTCAAGCAGGCCTTCAATATCGCCCATGCCAAGAAGCCTTCCGACAAATCCTGAAGGATTAAACTGCTCAAGGTCATCAACACGCTCCCCGACACCCAAGAACTTCACAGGAGCGCCTGTAACAGCGCATGCAGTCAATGCTCCCCCCCCTTTTGCAGTACCGTCCATCTTTGTTGCAACAACCCCTGTTATATGGCACGAGTCATGAAACTGCTGGGCCTGTTTCAGTGCAGCCTGCCCTATGTCAGCTGATATAACAAGCAAATTTTCATCAGGATGAATATAGCCATTCAAAGCCTCTATCTCTTTAATCAAATCTGCGCTTAAAGCATCCCTCCCCGCAGTGTCAACAAGCAAAACATCCAGCTTTGCAATGTCCTTTTCAAACGCCTTGTATATTTTCAAAGGGTCTTTTTCCCCTTTCATGATAAAGCATTTTGCATCTATCCGTTTGCATATCTGCTCAAGCTGCTCAGGCGCTGCAGGGCGATGAACATCCAAGCCAATGGCTCCAACATTAAAGCCCCTTTTCTGGTAGAACTTCAATAGTTTGCCAATTTGCGTGGTTTTTCCGCTTCCAAACAAGCCAATCATCATTATCTTGAACGGCTTTTTGCTCTTGTCCACTTCAATGGCTGTTTTCTCCCCGCCAAGGAACTTAACTAATTCATCATAAACAATCTTGACGATATACTCCCTTTGAGAAACACCTGCAGGAGCTTTTTCCTCAAGAGCCCTTCTTTTTATCTCTTTGGTTAAGTTAAACACCAGCTGCACATTGACATCAGCCTGCAGAAGTGCCCTTTGAATGTCCCTAACCAGCTCATCTATCAGCTTTTCATCAACAGTCAGGCTTCTCGCTATCTTTGAAAGTGTGTTCTTCAGTGATTCGCCCAGTTTCTCTAAAACCATAGTATAAAGGCAGATAATACGGGTTTATAAGTATTACCAAGGCTGCTTGTTCGCGCGAAAGCTATATAAACCATAAATCAATTACACCTTTTATGATAAGCAGAACAAGCCTGGCGCTCCTTATAGGAGCAGGATGCGCTATGGGCACTACTAATGCAGAAACAAGCATGGCACACGAGCCTGCTGCCCCGAGAATACCGGATTCAGCTATTGTGGCCCCAATGCCGTATGAGAACAGGCTTTGCGGCGAAGGTGCGTTGCTTGCAATAGGCCAGAACTTTTTTGCAATAAAATGTGAAAACTATACGCTTGTGCATAAGCAGGAGGGGAATGCCTGCACAGAAGAGCTGTGGTACCAGTCTCCGCATGACGCTTATATTGATGTCATGAGGGATACAAATTGTGACGGAATTGCAGAAGAGTTTCTTGTAACTGATGCGAATGGAAACAACATGCATCCTGAAAACCCGGAGATTGTTCGCTATGAATTTCCGTTAAGGACAGCAGACATGGACCTGCCGGAAGCAAAAGCGGTTTGGCACGCATGGCTTGAAGACCAGGAATTCTACTGACATCCGCGGAAAGACCGCCTGCATTTCCAAGGCCCATAAAAGCATTAGAAGGAAAACCTGCGCAGGCTGGCAAAGCAACAATCTTTATTAACCATAATGCAGTTTACATGCTTAATGGGCATTATCTCATATCACAGCACTAACAGGGGCTTCAGCTGGTTTAATGGCGAGGTCTCTTTCAAAGACGCATTATTCGCCGGAATTGCGCCAGATAATGGGCTGTTCATGCCCGATAATATACCGCAATTATCAAGAGAAGAAATAATCGCAATGAAAGGGAAGCCATATTCCGAGACGGCATTTGAAGTGTTAAAGAAGTTTCTTGCGGGGGATATAGAAGAAGATGAGCTAAGAAAAATAACAGGCGCGGCATACAACTTTGAGGTGCCTATCGAAGAGCCCGAGCAATGCCTGTATATTATGCGGCTTGACAGAGGGCCGACATGCTCTTTCAAGGATTTTGCAGCAAGGTTCATGGCAGGGATAATGCGCAGCCTGAAGCAGGAAGAAAGCACTACAATACTGGTTGCAACATCAGGAGACACAGGCAGTGCAATAGGAGAGGCATTCAAAGGCGTTGCAGGAAACAAGGTATACATACTTTATCCTGAAAATGAAGTGACTGATGTGCAAAAGCGCCAGCTTGATTCAATGGGGGGAAATATAAAGGCAATTGCAATCAAAGGCAAGTTTGATGACTGCCAAAAGCTTGTGAAAGAGGCTTTTGCAGATTCAGAATTGAGCTCATTGGGCCTTACATCTGCAAACTCAATAAACATTGCAAGAATCCTTCCGCAGGTTGTATATTACTTTTATGCTTATGCAAAGGTTGCAGAGAATTTTGAAAAAATCGTGTTTTCAGTGCCGTCAGGCAACTTTGGCAGCTCTCTTGGCTGCGAAATAGCAAGGCGCATGGGGCTTCCTGTTGAGAAGCTGATAATAGCAACAAATGAAAACAACGAGTTTCCGGAATTCCTTAATACAGGGATTTACAAGAAGATAGAGCCTTCGAGGAAATGCCTTTCGAATGCAATGAATGTGGGGAACCCGAGCAATTTGGCAAGATATTTTGACCTGTATGGCGGGAATCTTGACAAAGAAGGGATTGTGCACAAAATGCCGGATCTAGCTGAAATGAAAAGGCACATTTTTTCAGCTGCGATAAGCGACGAAGAAACAATAGAATCTATCCGGGAATGTTACAGAAAATACGGGCTTGTCATAGAGCCGCACGGCGCAGTTGCAATAAAAGCGCTGCAAAAATACAAAGAAAGCAGCAGCTTCTCAAAAGCAGTATGCCTTGAAACAGCAGAGCCTGCAAAATTCCCGGAAACAATAGAAACGGCATTGGGCATAAATCCTGCGGCCCCGCGCCAGCTTGCAATTGCTAATGAAGGAGCGCATGATACACTGCCCGCTGATTACAAAAGCCTGAAAGAATACCTCCTCGGCAACGCAGAATGGGTAAAAGTATTTGCACCCGCCACGATAGGAAACATAGGGCCTGGTTTTGACATATTGGGCATGGCTGTGAAAGGGCTTGGCGATATTGTGGAAGCAAGGAAAATAGAATCCGGAATAAAGATAGCGCATATAGACTCAAAAGCAGAACTCAGCAAAGACCCGGACAAAAATACAGCAGGCATTGCCGCAAGGGAAACCCTTAAGATTCTCGGAGAAAAAGGCGGCGTTGAGATAAGGCTTAAGAAAGGGCTTCCTCTCGGCTCAGGGCTTGGCTCAAGCGCGGCCTCTGCAGCTGCCGCGGCATATGCAGTTAACCTTCTATACGGCAACAGGCTCAGTAAGGACGAACTGATAATGCCCGCAACAAAAGCGGAAGAAGAAGTTTCAGGCGGGTTTTTTGCAGACAACACAGCCCCTGCGTTGCTTGGTGGAGCTATTCTTATCAGGGCGTATGAGCCGCTCGATGTCACAAGAATCGGCTCAATAAAAAGCCTTAAAATAATACTTGTAACCCCCGATATCGTGGTCCTTACAAAAGAAGCAAGGGGCATTTTGCCAAAAGATGTGCCTATGCGCGATTTTGTTTTTAATATGGCAAACTCATGCATGATTACGATGGCGTTTGCAAAAGGCGATTACAATCTGTTTGCAAGGAGCCTTAATGACAGGATTATAGAGCCCGTGCGCTCAAAGCTGATAAAAGGGTTTGAAGAGGTTAAGAAAGCCGCATTAAACGAAGGCGCAGACGGAATCACAATTTCCGGCTCCGGGCCAACAATGTTTGCCATAACAGATAATGCAGAAAAAGCTGAAAAGATCAGGAAAGCAATGGTGTCCGCCTTTGCGCAAAACAGCATAAAAGCAGAAAGCATTGTCACTGAAATGGATTCTGAAGGAGCAAGGCAATTATAATAAAAAAGAAAAAAAGAGTGCCTTAGCACTCGCCGTACACATAAAATGAGTTTACGCCGCACTTGTTTGTTTCAGCACTGCACTTACCGTCGCAGAAAGCCTTTGCCTTTGCTTCAAAATCAGCTGAAGGCTTGCATATTTCAGTGCTTTCCCCGGCAGTTCCGTCATGGCATTCCCATTTTGCAGCCTTGTTAAGCACAGGCTTAAACACACTAACTATTTTCTGCACAAATGTCTCTTCCTTCTTGTACTGCTGGTTGCAGCTTGAAACGCAGCTGTTCCTCAGAGGCATGCAGTTGTCCTTAACGCACTGCTCTACTTTCGGGAAATCAACGCCGCCGGTTGCATAACAGCCGTCCTTGCATTCGGCATATTTTTTGTCACAGCTTAAAACGCAATTATCAATCTGCCCTGCCGGCTGTGTTGATGTGCTGCCTGCGCATTCTTTCTGGCACTTGTCCCATATAACGCCGGCCTTGGTTGAGCATTCATTATAGCATGCGTCATCCATCACGCCGTTCGCATCATAGCACGGCTTCAGGCATTCTTCCTTGTTGAAGTTCTTTGCAACGCAGCTTTCGGTGCAACCCGGCTGCTCAGCTGGCTTTTGCCCGCCCACATTGCATGAATTCTCGCACTTCTGCTTCATGCCTGCGTAGCATCCGTCATAGCATCCTTCATCTGAAGGCTCCAAGCAGCTCTTTTTGCAGTAATTTACCGCATTCTGGTCTGCCATGCACTTGTCAACGCATTCGCCTGAAGAAAACGAAGGCTGTGAAGGCGGGGTTCTTCCCGGATTCTCAACAATCATGCAGCTCTGCTCAAGATCTGCAAGAATCTTTCTAATCTGCTCAATCTTAGCCAAAGTGTCTGCAGAGCACATGCACTGCGATTTGTCTGCCTTCAATCCGAAAGCACTTACCTGCGCTGATGCAGGCGCGACATTCTTAGCCACATTCAAATCAGCGGCCTTAAGCCCAACAGGCGATGCAACCTGCGCAGCTGCAATAGACGCAACAAGCGCAAACACGGCCAAAAGGGCAAACACTGCTTTTCTCATTTTAAACCTCCATACATAAAGCATTATGCTTATGCAGATTAAAATAGAAGCAGAGTATTTAAATGTTACTCGTACCTGGCCGCACTATCATTCGAATCATCACGCTATTCGTAGCGTAAGGCATCAACCGGCTTGAGCTTTGCAGCCTGCAGCGCAGGCAAAAGCCCTGAAAGAATGCCTATAAGCAGGGAAAATGCCATTGCCCCGGCAGGAAGCCACCACTGCAGATAGACATTGAACATGCCCACTCCGGCCATATGCGCGCCCATTTCTATCAGCTTCGCAATTCCAAAGCCCGCTGCAATGCCGATAATCCCGCCAACCAGGCCCAGCACTCCGGATTCAATAATGAATATCAGCGCGATGTCGCTGTTTTTTGCGCCTATTGCTTTCATGACTCCAATCTGCCTTGTCCGTTCAAGTATGGATGTATACATTGAATTCATTATCCCTATTGCCCCGACAATGAGTGAAATCATTGCAAGGCCTATAACTACAGCCTCAACAACAGCAAGTATTGTATCAAAGCTTGCCAGCATGTCATCCATTGTCTGCACGCTGAAGTTCTCATCCCCTTCTTCCAGGTCGCGGTAGCTCCTTAATTTTTTCTTTATCGCTTCAGCGGATTTTGCAGGCGAAACTCCCGGCTGCACCTGCGCCAGTATGAAGCTGTAGGCATCCTCTGCATTGAAAAGCGCCTTTGCAGTCTCAAGCGGTATCATGACCTGGCTGTCGTCATCCGGGTTTCCCATGCTGCCAAGCGTGCCAACCACATCAAACGGCACACCCTCTATCATAATTTTTGAGCCTGCTGCCAATCCCTTTGTAAAAACTATCTTGTCCTTTGTCAGGCTTATGCCTATGACTGCCTTTTCCTTATCGCCGTTTTTCAAATCCCTGCCGCTTACAACATCCATGTTGTGAACCGACTTGAACGCATCCCTTGACTCATCAAGCGGTATGCCGCTTACCCATGTGTATTTCACTTCATTGTCTGATTTAACCCTTCCGAGCTTCTGTATCATTGCAGCCGCGAGCTTTACGCCTGCTGTTTTTTTTACAAGCCCGAGCTCATATTCTGTAAATATGCCGCCACCGCTGAAAACGCTGAATATGTTTGATCCGGGATACACAAAAACCTTGTCGGTCCCAAGTGTCTGGAACTGTGCGGTGATTGAACCCCGCAGCCCCTGCCCAAGGGAAACGAGCGTAACAAGCAGCGCAACCCCGATTATCACGCCCAGCAGCGTGAGGCCTGCCCTTAATTTTCTTGCCCTGAAAGATGACACGCTGAGCGAGATATAGTCGGAAATCATCGCCTAAGCGCCTCCACAGGCTGAAGCTTCGAAGCTTTTCTTGCAGGCAATATGCCTGAAACAGCGCCTATCACAAACGAGAATGCCAGCGCGCCAAAAACCATAGCGAATGTAACAATGATGTTCAGCTCAATGCCGGCCATCTGCATCGCAACGGCAGAAACAATTTTGCTTATGCCAAGCCCTGCGGCAAGGCCCAACGCGCCGCCTATCAGCCCCAAAAGCCCGGACTCAACCAGGAACAGCATAGTTATCGCGCTGTTTGTTGCGCCCGTGGCTTTCATAATCCCGATTTCCCTTGTGCGCTCAACAACAGAAGTGTACATTGTGTTCATTATGCCTATGCCGCCTACAATCAGCGAAATGGCTGCAATCCCTATTAGAACTGCAGAGACTATGCCTGTTATTGAGCTTAACGTGTCTATCACGTTCTGCGGGCTGCTTACTGTAAAATCCTCCTGGCCTTCTTCAACATTTCTTTCGCTCCTAAGCGCCTTTTTGATGTCTTCGACAACTTTCTCAGGCTGATATCCTTCTTTGATTATGGCAAAAATAGTGGATATTTCCTTTGGCTCGTTGTACATGTCCCTGCCAACAGAAAGCGGTATGCCCATCGCCATGTCTGAAAACGTCCCGCTTTTCTTTCTTACACCGATTACCCCAAATGCTCTGTCCTCTATCAGGATTTTATCCCCTGCCTTTACATCCTTGTTGAATGTGTCATAGGCAACTGTTGAGCCAAGCACGGCAACTTCCCGGTCTGACGGCTTAAGCATTCTCCCGGCATCTATTTCCATAAACCCGTTTTTGAGCAAAAGGCGTATAAATTCAGCAGAGGTTGGGTATGCAAAAAGCATTACATATTTTGTCTCGCCCTTGAATGTCACCTTCGCAGTCTTTATCAGCGGGCCCATAACATCTTCAACGCCGCGCACATTCTTGACGGCCCGCAAATCAGGATCCCCAAGCTCTGCGTTTACAAGGCTTGAGGACGTCGGGCCGAAGCTTTTCCCGCCCGGCGTTATCATTACTCTGTTTGAGCCGAGCTTCTCAAACTGGGAATTTATTGCAGCCTGCATGCCCTGGCTTAATGTAATCAGGGAAACGACTGCAGTTATGCCTATAAAAATCCCGATAAGAGTCAGCCAGCTCCTGAGCCTCCTGTGGCGTATGCCGCCGAAAGCGAGCCGGAAATAGTCGGCTATCATATTTTATTACTGCTTCTGCCTTGATTTCCTGAACTTCTTGTAGCCGAAGTAGCCTGCAACCGCAATAACAAGCGCCAGCACGTAAAGCCATGTGCTGCCTGACTTTATCCCAAGCTCTCCAGGGCTGTAAAGCACGACTTCAACATTTTCTTCAGCACTGTACTGCTTGTTGTTTGAGTCCATGTATTCAAGCGCAACAGGCAGCATAAATGTGCCAGAACCTGCCTTTAGCCTGAACTCGGCTGTTTCATAGTCATCAGAGTCTATATTGCCGATATAGGATTCAGGCGTTGAAAGCAGTTCAAAGTCATCGCCTTCCGCCAGCTTAATCCTCGCAAACTTCACGTCTTCTGTCCCATAGTTAACTACTTTCAGCACAACCTTGCCCATCTTATTCTTAGTTGTAAGCTCTGTGCTGTCAAGCGTAACGCTTATCTTCGGCTCTGCGCCAACCATAACGCCGACAACATCCGAAATATTGTAGAGTGTGCCTGTTTCATCATAGT
Organism: Nanobdellota archaeon; assembly: GCA_013329215.1. Classification (GTDB taxonomy): domain Archaea; phylum Nanobdellota; class Nanobdellia; order SCGC-AAA011-G17; family GW2011-AR17; genus UBA9640; species UBA9640 sp9640u. Next base: position 11,080 of record DUKS01000057.1, read on the forward strand.
ATTTTATTGTTAAGGGTATTTTGTAAACGCCCGCTGTAGCATCGGGCGTGGCGACAAGCTTGTAAGACACCCTGCCTTCGTCACCAGGGTTTATTTGCTTTATTTTCTGTTCTGTTGTCATTCCAACCGGCGCAAACGGCATTGAAGATGAAGAAAGGTCCAGCTTCACTGTGACATCTTTCATCACAGAATCATACGGATTCTTGACAGAAACAGCCACATCAGCAGCGCTTCCTGGCGCTATTCTCTGGGCATCGCCCTGTGCAGGCGTGACATCAACAGAAGCTGAAACAAGAGAGCCAAGCTTTTGCACTGACACTATAAATGGAGAACTGGTAATTGTGCCCGCAGTCCTTGAATTATATTGTATGTTCACGTTATAGCTGCCTGCAAGCGCATTCTTGTTCACTTCAACCTGAAACTTAACCTGCAGCTTTCCTCCTTTGTCAAGCGAGCTGAATGTGACAACCTTGTCAGAAACAACCATGAACGGGTAGTCTTCAACAAGCGTGACTGCAAAATCATTCACAGCCTGGTCTTTGAGGTTGATAAGCTCAAACCATATGTCTGTTGTGTCCCCAGGCTGCACAGGAGACGGGTCGTACCTCAAAAGGTCAATCTTCATCTCATTGGCGCTTGTCACGACTGTCTGCCTTGCTGCTGCAAATGTGCTTAATACAAGCAGCATTGCAAGCAAAACCATTATTTTTTTCATATTTGCATCCTCCTACTTCTTCTTGTTTAAACCGTTGTACCCTTTCCAAAGGAACCTGTTCTCTGATTCGTGGTCATGCGCGACCTGCCCGTCAACGATATTTATTTTCGTATGCGCATAGTTTGCTATATATGGGTCGTGCGTGACTATGATTACTGTCTTTTTGTGCTCTTTGTAAAGGTGGGCGAGTATGTCCATGATATGGTGCCCTGTGCTTGAATCAAGGTTGCCTGTCGGCTCGTCAGCCAAAATCACGTCAGGGTCGTTTCCAAGGGCTCTTGCAATTGCAACCCTCTGCTGCTCGCCGCCTGACATCTGGCTCGGCTTGTGGTAAAGCCTGTCCTTGAGCCCCATGTCAACCAGCAGCTCTTTTGCCAATGCGTCCCTCTTGTCTTTTTGGATGCCGTTGAATATCATCGGGAGCGCCACATTTTCAACCGCGCTCAGCGAAGGGATAAGATTAAACGCCTGGAACACGAATCCTATTTTCTTGCCCCTTATCTGGGCAAGCGTGCTCTCAGACATCCTTGAAATGTCATGGCCGTCAAGGAATATCCTGCCTTTTGTCGGCAGGTCAAGGCAGCCCACAAGGTGCATTAAAGTGCTTTTCCCTGAGCCCGACGGCCCCTGTATGCTTGCAAAATCGCCTTCATTGAATTTTAAGGATATACCGCGCAGGGCATTCACTTCCGTCTGGTCCATCCTGTAGATTTTCCACACATCCTGAAGCTCGATTAGTGTCCTTGCCATTTTAATCCTTAGCCAGCCCCTTTATTTTTTCAGCAGCCCCCTTTAATATATCTCTTAACTGCTGTCTTTTGTCCTTAAAATCCTTGCGGCGGTGAAGCCTTATCACAGACTCCATTATAGGCTGCATTAAGCCAGAGTCTTTAAGCAGCGAGTCCCCATGCTCAACCAGCTCCGCGCTGAGTTTCAGGAATTTCCCGGCCTCTTTTTTCCCGCCGATAGCCTCAATAGATTTCCCCATCTCTACTGCCATCCTCGCATGCAGGCCTCTCATTTCATCAAGCAATTTCTTGCCCTTGGGGGTTATTGAATAGGTTGTTTTCCTGCCGTGGACAGATGAAGACGCAAGGCCTTTTGACTTAAGCCCATGCAAAAGCGGATAAATATATCCCGGAGACGGCTTTGAAGAAGTGACTTCCCCAAGATGCTTTATCAGGTCATAGCCGCTCCTCTCTTTTTCCGCAAGCTCCCAAAGTACCATCAGCTTCTGGTGCGCCTTAAACATAATATATCACTTGCTGATATATCACTAACAGATATATAAAGGTTTTGCTTTTGCAGTTTTCGGTTCCTTCCGAACAATTTCAAAATATTTAAAAGCAACCTCGCCCTAATACAATGTATGGAAATCAAAGGATTAATGGCAGGAATAATATTGCTTGGACTCGTGGCAGCTGTTGTGGTAATGGCTGCTGTAAAACCCGACAACTATTTTACGATGTCGCCGGCAAAGGACGTGCTTACCGTAAGCGGCGAATCAACAGTGACAACCGCCCCTGACAAGGCAGAGCTTTATGTCAATGTTGAGACAAAAGCAGAGGCTGCTGACGCGGCAAGGGGAGAAAACGCAAGGGTGTCATCAGCTGTAAGCGCGGCATTAAGGTCCGCAGGGCTCGGCAAGGATGAGATTGAAACAGCCTCCTACAATATATACCCCCAGCAGAGGTATGACGAGGAGACGCAGGAATACATAACAACAGGCTATATAGCAAGGAACGTGTTCAAGATATCAACAAAAAAGCTGGACGGGCTGGGCAATTACATAGACACCGCGGTTGCAGCCGGCGCAAACAGCGTTGACAGCATAAATTTCGTGCTCTCAGCTGAGAAAAAACAGGAAGTTGACAGGGAAGCGCTTGCAAAAGCAGCTGGAATCGCCAAAACCAGGGCAGAAGCAATGGCGGATGCAGCGGGCGTCAACCTGGAAAAGCTTGTTTCTGTAGAAGGCGGAAGCAGCTATGCGCCTTACATGTATTACAGGGACAGCGGAGCCATGTCTGCAAAGGCCGAAAGCGTGCCAACCGAGATAAGCCCGCAGAGCCTTGAAGTTAGGGCCACGTCAACGTTGGTTTACCAGATAAGCCAGTAAGCCTGTTTCTTCTTTTTTCTTTTTCTTCCTTTTTACGGCTCGTTTGCAAGTTCTTTTTACGCAATCTTTAAATAATACCTTCTTTTACAAAAGCAGGATGAAACCAAAGCATATAGCCATTATACTTGACGGCAACAGGCGCTTTGCAAAAAAGCAGGGGCTGGAGCCGTGGAAAGGCCATGATTTTGGCGCAAAAAACGTTGAAAACCTTCTTGAATGGTGCCGGGAGCTTGGCATAAAAGAGCTCACGCTTTACACATTCTCAACTGAAAATTTCAACAGGAGCAGGCTGGAAGTTGAAAAGCTCATGCAGCTGTTTGAAAAGTTCTTTACAAAGGTAAAGCAGGACAAGAGAGTGATGGAAAAAGGCATGAATATGAGATTCGTGGGAAACCTTTCCCTTTTCCCTGAAAACGTGCAGAAGGCAATGCAGGCTGTCATGGAAATGACAAAAAACAACAAAGAGTTCATTGTGAATTTTGCAATGGGCTACGGCGGCAGGGCTGAGATTGTAAATGCAGTCAAAATCATTGCCGAAAAAGCAGCCTCGGGAAAGATTGCATTTAAAGACATTGATGAGCGGCTCGTGCTTAATGAGCTGTGGCTTCATAACGAGCCTGACATGGTCATAAGGCCGGGAGGAGAGCTCAGGCTTTCAAACTTCCTGCCTTACCAAAGCACATACAGCGAGCTTTACTTTCTTGAAAAGCTGTGGCCTGAGATCACAAAAGAAGATATTGAAAAGGCAATGGAAGAGTTTGAAACCAGGGAAAGGAGAATAGGCAGATGAATCCCGGGGCAGCAGTCGGAATAGATGCGCTTTACGCATACATACCCGGGAATTATGTTGATGTAAGGGAGCTTGCAGAGAAAAGGGCAAACGGCAGGGACACCTCAAAAATCCTAAGCCTTGTCGGGCAAAAAGAGATGGCAATACCTTTCGGGTTTGAAGACCCTGTCACAATGGCTGCAAACGCAGTTGCAGGCATGATAAGGCATTTCAAGGCTGATGTTTCAAAGATTGAAAGAATAGTAATGGCAACAGAAAGCGCGTTTGACTTTTCAAAAGCAGGCTCCTCGTTTGTGCATGAGATGGCCAAGCTAAAGCGCGGAACAGAAGTTTATGAGGTAAAGCACGCGTGCGCGTCAGGCACATACGCATTGCTTGATGCCGTGAATGCAGTAAGGGCGGGCGAGATTGAAACAGCTGTTGTTGTGATGTCAGACATATGCAGGTATAAGAAAGGAAGCTCTGCGGAATACACGCAGGGCGCCGGCGCTGTTGCGCTGCTTGTCGCAAAAAATCCAAAGATACTTGCAATATCCCCGGGCACAGGCACATGCTCATTCAATGTCGCCGACTTCTACAGGCCCGCGGGCTCAGAAACGCCTGTTGTTGACGGCAGGCTTTCAATGGAATCTTATATCAAGGCGGTCTGCGGCTCGTTTTCAGACTATGTGGAAAAGGCCCAGATTATGCCGCACCATCTTCTTGCGGCGATGAGCCACATAATATTCCACACGCCTTTTCCGAAGATGGCTGAAAATGCGTTTTTTGCATTGTGCAAAGAAACAGGCTGCAGGAGGCGCGAAAAGGAGGATTTTGAAAGAAAAGTAAAGCCCTCGCTTTCAATACCATCAAGCGTGGGCAATGTTTATACAGCTTCATTGTATCTTGCGCTTGCAAGCGCACTGGAAAATGCAACAAGAGATGATATTGCAGGCCTCTTTTCTTACGGAAGCGGGTGCACCTCGAAATTCTTTGCAGGAAGGGTTGCGCCGCAGGCAGGAGACCGCATAAGGAGCCTTGGGTTATTAAAACAGCTTTCTGCAAGAAGAAGGCTTTCAATAGCAGAGTACGAAAGAGTGTTCTATGAAGGCGGAGAAATAGACAATGAGTACAGGGGCTTCCGCGTCAGAAGCATACGCAATGGATACAGGGAATACGGACTGGTTTGAAAGACACCGTTAGCTTTATAAAGGAAAGCAGTTTCTACCCTTCTAAACCAATGACTTATTAGGAGGTTAAAATGGTAGATGAAAAGGAATTGTCAGACATGGCCCTTGAGGCTGTTGAAAAAGCCAAGAGAAGCGGAAAGCTCAAGAAGGGCGTAAACGAAGCGATTAAATCTGTTGAAAAAGGGGCTGCAAAGCTCGTTGTTATTGCCAAGGATGTTAACCCGGCAGAGATTATAATGCCGTTTAAGCCATTGTGCGCTGAAAAGAACATACCTCTTGTGAAGGTTGCAACAAAAGAAGAGTTGGGCGCTGCTGCGGGGCTCGCAGTCGGAACATCTGCTGTTGCAGTTGTAGCCGAAGGCGATGCAAAAGACGTAATCAAGAAAATTGCTGAGATGTCCAAAGAGTAAAAATGGCAGAAGAACAAAAAGAAAGGGTAAAGAAGAACAAGCCTTCCGAGGCAAAGGCAGAGGCTGTGAAGCAGGAAGTTGCCAGCCAGGAGAAGAAAAGCACTGAAACAAGGTCTGTCTTCTCATTTGCATACCCTGCAAAAGTCGAGGAAGTTGTAGGCAGGACAGGCATAAGGGGAGAGCTCATGTACGTAAGGTGCAGGGTTCTTGAAGGCAGGGACACAAGCAAGGTTCTCACAAGAAACGTCAAAGGCCCTGTAAGGGTTGGCGACATATTAATGCTTAGGGAAACAGAAACAGAAGCCAGAAGGATAGGCAAAGGCGGGAGCACGAAATGAGTAAATGCGTATTTTGTACAAGGGAGCTTGAAAAAGGCACAGGCAAGGCTTATGTGCATACAGACGGCAAGATAGTGCACTTCTGCTCAAGCAAATGCGAAAGGAACATGCTCAAGCTGAAGAGAAAGGCAAGAAACCTTAAATGGGCAACCCCCAAGAAAAAGAAGTGAGCCGGATGATAGAAAGGACGCTTGTTCTTGTAAAGCCGGACGGAGTGCAGCGTGGCTTAATCGGAAGCATAATATCCAGGTTTGAGCAGCGCGGCCTAAAGGTTGTCGGCATGAAAATGGTCTGGATCGACGAGAGATTCTCAAAAAAGCACTATGCAGCCCATGTCGGCAAGAAAATGTATCCCATGCTTGAGAAGTTCATAACATCTGCGCCTGTTGTTGCAATGGCAGTCGAAGGCATACACGCTGTTGAGCTTGTAAGAAAGATTGTCGGCAGCACAGAGCCGAAGTCAGCGCCTATCGGCACAATCCGCGGCGACTACGCGCATGTCTGCTATGAATATGCTGATTTAAAGCAGATAAGCGTTAAGAATTTGGTTCACGCATCCGGGAACAAAGAGGAAGCAGACCAGGAAGTCGGCTTGTGGTTCTCAGAGACAGAACTGTACGAGTACGAGTCTGCCCATGACCGGCACGTGTTATAAGGCCGGCCTCCGGCTGAAAAGAATTGCTTGTATCCTTTCAAAACATTAAAACTAAAGCCTGCATAGCGGAGCTCGGCCTAATCCCCAAACGCCCTGTCTATCTCTTCTGCAACAGAATTCATTTCTTCAAGAATTTCGCTTATTTCTTTTTTCATGTTTTTTACAAGCAAATCCATGCTTGCTTCCCTTAGGAGATACCTGTTCTTATGAACAGCAACAATGCCTGACTCAATCAGGTTGTTTAGGTGGTGGACAACAGCGCCCCTTGAAAGGTGCAGGCGGTACGCAATCTCGTCGCTGGATAGCGCCTTCCTTTGCTTTGCAGCTTTAAGCAGCTCTACAAATATCCTGAAACAGGATTTGCTCTTGTCCCTGCATGAAAACAATCCAAGGCTTCCAGAAAGCCACTGCACGCACTGGTTTACATCGCCGCTCTTCGGCCTGTTCAGGCGGTAGATGGTGATTTTCCTCAAAGCCATACGGTATAAAAAGCTCGTTTATCTTAAATAGTTTACCATTAATGTTGCTATTTACACTATCTGCAATTAGAATTTAAAAATGAGGCCGCGAGGATGAAGGAACTCCGCCGTGCTTCGTTCCTATCCTCACAGCACTTTGTTTGCTATGCTTTGCAAGGGATATTCCACCCTTCCCTGTTTGTATGAGGCCGCGAGGATTTGAACCCCGGTTACAAGGTCCCGAACCTTGAGTCCTACCAGACTAGACTACGGCCCCATAAGATTCCTACTTCAGCCCATCTGTGGGCTACGAGCATCAGCGAGTATGCCCGCACTGACGATCAAACCGTCTGCGGTTTGCTACGACTACGGCCCCATAAGGCAGTTAATGCCTGTTTCTCCTTTCGTGAGCAATTATCTTTTTAAGCGTTTCGATTTCCCGCATCAGCCTGAGCTTCTCAGAGTCGGCTTTCAAAAGCTCTTTTGCATACTCCTTAAGCTCAAAATCCTCTTTCTTTATGTGCTGCGAAACAGACACAAGCCTGTTCACAGCATCGTTTGCAGCCTGCGTTGACTCCTGCAGCTTCCTGATTTCCGGCTTCACAGCAGTAAACTCGTTTGCAACAAGCTGGATTGGGGCTATGTGGGATTTAAGCTCATTGTGCAGCTTTGTATATATTGAGTCATACAGCTGGCTATTGTTCTGCTGGAATGTCCTCAGCGCTTTTTCAAACTCTTTTTGCAGATATTTTATTTTGTCAAGGTCTTTTGAAAATGCATCCGAATATCCTCTTTCAGTACTTTTCAGGCCTGCAATGCCCTTTTCTATGCCCTGCAGCAAGGAACCCATTTCTTTATGCTGCTCTTCAAGCGATGCTATCCGCTTTTCAACCGCCTCTATATTCTCTTTCAATGCCCTTATCCCGCTGATATTCTCAAGCATAGGAATAGGGTAAATCTAGTGCTTAAAATAGGTTTTGCTTAGGGGTGGCTGCGCAGCTTATAGCGCATCATATTTACAATTACCAAGAATATAAGACAAAAAATAAAAGAAAAAAAGAAGTTGTTACTTCTTCCTTTTTACGATTACAACAACTGCAACCGCTATCACTATCAGCGCTGCCACCACATAAACCCACAGCATGCTACCTGTTTTCTCCGCAGGCACTTCTGCAGGTGTCTCTGCGGCTTCAGCAGGCGCTTCTTCTGCAGGCGCTTCTTCTGCAGGCGCTTCTTCTGCTTCTTCCCCTGCAGGTGCTGCTACTGCCTTGGTAGTTACTGCAAAATAGCTGAATCCTGGTGTTGTTGCTTCGAAATAAACTTTTGTGCTGTCTTCCCTTAGCTTTGTTGTCGGCAGCTTGTCCCAGCCTGTTGTGTACCTTTGGAGCACAATGTCATTTGCATTCACTCCTTTTGAAGCAAGCCATGACTTAAGCACTTCAAACTTTATCTTTGCATCGCTAACCTTGCCAACAAGCTTGGGCACTTCAATCTTCAGGTAGCTGCTTACTTCCCCGGTAGGCGCTGCTGAAACAGTTGAAGGCAGGGATGAAACCTTTGATACGGTTACTGCCACTGCTAATGCCCCTTCGGTCGGAGTGAATACAACTTCATTAACTCCAATGGTGTTCTGGCTTAAGAGCGTAAACGTGGTAGGTGTGTCCGCCACAACACTAGGCAGGGTTCTTGACTCTGTCACAGGCGCTGCTGAGCCGCCGCCGCCACCGCCGGATGAGCCTGTGGAAACAGACCCGGAAGCTACGCTAAACGTTGTTGAGCTTGACGCGCTGTTGCCTGCGCTGTCTGTTTTGCTGCAAGTCACTGTATAAGTCCCAACCAGCGACGTGTCGGTAAATGTACCGTCAAGGTCGCTTGAATACGCATCATTCGGCAGTTTGACTGTCATTGATGCGCTTGTCGCGCTCGTGTCTGTAGCGTCTGTGGCATCACAGCCTATCGTTACAGCGCTTGTAAGCTGGTATACTGACGATGGCGATACTGTCAGGGTTATTACAGGCGCAACTGTGTCAACAGTGAAATATCTTATGACAGAGCCGCTTGAGTTAGTAAAGCCGTTGGAATCATTGCATGACGATATATTCCACTCATGCCTGCCCTGTGCAAAGCCCGCAACAGTAAAGTTGGACATTACGCCGCTTGCGGCCGTTACGGTCTTGTTAATAACACGGTCTATTGTAAGGTTGCAGGTCATTACTGACGCGCCTGCATCTGTCGCTGTCCAGTTAAAGTTTGGAGATATACTTGACAGGTTTGTGCCGTCAGTAAGGCTATTCAATGCAATTGTATGCGGGACTGCCGTATCAACATACAGGTATCTCATTTCAGAGCCTGTTGTGTTTGTGTTTAATGCAGAGTCATTGCATGAAGATATGTTCCACTCATGCCTGCCATCTGCAAAACCAGTGATGGAAGAGTTTGCCATCACACCACTTGTAACTGTAATGGTCTTGTTTATTCTGCCATCTATTGTCAGGTTGCATGTCATTACTGTTGCCGTAGTATCATTTGCGGTCCAATTAAAGTTAAGGACACTGCTTGTTGAATTTGGGCTTGATGAAAGGCTATTCAATGCAATCGTATGCGGCACTACCGTATCCACATATAAGTATCTCAGACCAGAGCCGCTTGAGTTAGTAAAGCCGTTGGAATCATTGCATGACGATATATTCCACTCATGCCTGCCCTGTGCAAAGCCCGCAACAGTAAAGTTGGACATTACGCCGCTTGCGACTGTTACAGTCTTGTTTATCACGCCATCGATTGTGAGATTACAGGTCATCACCAGTGAACCCGCATCTGTTGCTGTCCAGTTGAAGTTCAGGGATGTGCTTGACAGGTTTGTGCCTGAAGACAAGCTGTTCAAAGCAATTGTATGCGGGACTGCCGTATCCACATACAGGTATCTCATCCCAGAGCCGGTTGTGTTCACATTGCCCGCAGAGTCATTGCATGAAGATATGTTCCACTCATGCCTGCCGTCTGTAAAGTTTGTTACTGTAAAGTTTGCCATTACGCCATTTACAACGGAACCTGTTTTATTTATCACACTGTCTATTGTAAGATTGCATGTCATTACTGTTGCCGTAGTATCATTGGCTGTCCAGTTAAAGTTCAGGGAATTGCTTGTCGAGTTCGTCCCTGAAGACAAACTGTTCAATGCTATGGTATGCGGCACTGCCGTATCCACATATAAGTATCTCAGACCAGAGCCGCTTGAGTTAGTAAAGCCGTTGGAATCATTGCATGAAGAGATGTTCCATTCATGCCTGCCCTGTGCAAAGCCCGCAACAGTAAAGTTGGACATTACGCCGCTTGCGACTGTTACAGTCTTGTTTATCACGCCATCGATTGTGAGATTACAGGTCATTACTGATGAGCCCGCATCTGTTGCTGTCCAGTTAAAGTTCAGAGATGTGCTTGATATGTTTGTGCCTGAAGACAAGCTGTTCAAAGCAATTGTATGCGGGACTGCCGTATCCACATACAGGTATCTCATCCCAGAGCCGGTTGTGTTTGTGTTTAATGCAGAGTCATTGCATGAAGAGATATTCCACTCATGCCTGCCATCTGCAAACCCAGTGATGGAAGAGTTTGCCATGGTGCCGTTTGTTACCGCTATTGTCTTGTTTATCACACCATCTATTGTCAAGTTGCAGGTCATTGTTGCAGCAAACGCACTGAAAGCATCAGATGCAGTCCAGTTAAAGTTAAGGACACTGCTTGTTGAATTTGGGCTTGATGAAAGGCTATTCAATGCAATCGTATGCGGCACTACCGTATCCACATATACTGTGTAGTTCGTGGTATTGCGCAAAATGGAAACCGGGTTTACTGCACTTAAGTTTGTCGCTTCGCATGTCCACAGGTAAGCGCCGTCAGGAATATTTGTTATGTTAAACGCAATTGTTGTTGCATTTGTTGCAGCGGTTTGATTCGTCGCATTCCATGTAAGCCCTGCCGCAGTTGTTGTAGCCATCCATAAACTTACATTTACTTCTACTTCAGAGCTATTCGTCACAGCAGTACAATTAAAAGTAACATTATGCGAAGCAGACCATGTTCCATTCGCAGGAGAATCCAGCATAACGCGGTCTACGGCTGCAAATGCATAGTATACAAACAGGCTTGCTATTACAGCAGCAAGCAATAAAAATGGCAATACTTTACTTAGTCTACCCTTGTTAAACATATTCATTTATTCCACCTCATTTCCCAATATGATAAATATTAACTATTCTTTAATGTATATTTGTGGCTAAAACCCTTTTTAAGCATTTATATTCTGAAGTATATACATCTTCCAAGGTATGAACCCGACGTTTCCATTCTTTTCCACAGAAATAAATATATACTTCCCTCGCTATACAATCTCAGGAGGTGTTTTATATGGGAGAACTTATCGGCACAGTGACGCACTTTTTCCCGAAAATAAGCGTCTGCGTTGTAAAACTTTCGCAGCCGCTTAAGAAAGGGGAGAAGATAAAGTTCAGGTCAGCTGAAGGCGACTTTGAGCAGGTTGTGTCTTCAATGCAGGTTGAGCACAAGGACATACCTGAAGCAAAGGCAGGCATGGAAATCGGAATGAAAGTAGACAAGCCTGTTAAAGTCGGCGCTGAAGTGCATAAGGCATCAGGCGGTTCATGCTGCTGATACTATATATAGTGTAAGGCAGAGCCTCGCTACGCTTTTATTCTGTTTATGCGTCTTTAGAATTATAAGATTTGAATATTACGGCTTGTACCTAAGCATTGTCCTTGGGAACGGGATTGCATCCTTTATGCTCTCAAGGCCGCATATCCAGCTTACTAATCTCTCAACACCCATTCCAAAGCCGCCATGAGGGACACTGCCGTACTTTCTCGTGTCAAGATAAAACTCATACTGCGGCGGGTCTTCTCCCTGCTCAACAAGCCTTTTCTTGGTTTTTTTCCGGTCAGGCTCCC
>DUKS01000057.1:22844-24099 GCA_013329215.1 Nanobdellota archaeon
CAGGCTCCCGCTCAGAGCCGCCTATGATTTCGCCGTAGCCTTCAGGCGCCAATATATCACAGCCAAGGACAACTTCAGGGTTTTCTGCATCCTCCTTCATATAAAACGCCTTTACAATTTTCGGGTAATGGGTTACAATAACAGGGGTGTCAAAATTCTTGACAAGCTCATCCTCTTCTATAGTTCTCAGGTCCTTGCCCCACTCTACATCCATCTTGTTTTTCTCTTTCAGTATTTTCAATGCATCTGTATATGTAATGCGCGGAAACGGCTTTTCAGCAGCAGGCTTCAGCTTTTCAGCATCCCTGCCCAGTATCTTCAGCTCTTCCATGTTGTTTTCCAGGACTTTCTTCAATGCATGCTTCATAACCCCCTCTGCATAGCCCTGGATGTCTGCAAAAGAAGCCCACGCCATTTCCATCTCAGCATGCCAGTATTCTGTCAGGTGCCTTGAAGTCTTTGATTTCTCAGCCCTGAATGAAGGCGCAATGCAGTATATCTTTTCCAAAGCGAATATCGCGGGCTCTGCATAAAGCTGCCACGTCTGCGCCAAAAACACAGGCTTGCCGAAATAATTGACTGAAAACAATGTTGAGCCGCCTTCGCACTGGACAGCCTGGAATATAGGCGACTGGTATTCATAGAACCCCTTGCCCCTGAAATACTCATGTATGGCGCCAAACACAGTGCTCCTTATTTTCAGGATTGCTGTCATCTTCCTTGACCTGAGCCATAAGTGCCTGTTGTCTGCAAGGAATTCCGGGCTTTGGTCCTTGTTTATAGGAAAAACTTCAGCGAAATGTATCACATTTATTTTATTTACAGCTATCTCATATCCTGTAGGCGCCCTTTTGTCCTCTTTTATTTCACCTTCTATCTCAACAGAGCTTTCAATCAGCACTTTTTCCGCATCAGCCCATTCCTTGCCAGAAACATTTGCTTTTTTCACAACGCACTGCACTATGTTTGAAGAGTCCCTCAATACAATGAAAGCTATCTCTTTTGACTTTCTTTCCCTGTAAACCCAGCCCCTGACTTTTACAGCCCCGGAGCCCTGTTTTATTGCGTCCTGTACTGATATGAACATAGAGAGTAAATAAAAAGTATGTATATATAATAGTTATGGTAAAGCCCGCCTCCGGCATTAAGAACTGCTTTGAAGTGTTTTGGAAACAAGCCATTGCTTTATTTCCAGCGTAGCTCGGCTTTCTTCGCACAATTTAGCCAGACAGTGTATAGTATAGTGACATATGTC
>DUKS01000058.1 GCA_013329215.1 Nanobdellota archaeon
CAAATAGGCATATATTTGCTTCGTTTTGAAGAAATTGAAAAAGACACCGGATATTGCATGCATTCCAAATGTCAGGAACAGGAATTGGACTCCCCCCCAGACAGCCCCTGTTAACCCGGTAGCTAAACCCGCCATTAATGCATATACTATATAGTCCGTCGGGCGTTCTGATTTCATGGCTGCAGTATAAAAATAAAGCGCTGCGAAAAAGAAGGCCACTGCCAAGGCTTCTTTATCTGAAACCCCCGCCATTGTCCTGTATAAAAATGCAGGAACAACAGCAAGAAATGCAGTTGCAACAATTGCAGCTTTGTAGTTAAACATCTTTTTAACAAACAGGAAAAAGAAGATTGCAGCTACAAAAAATGACAGGGCTGGATACAATATAGCCCCGTCAACAACTGTGGCATTTGGATTAAATGCATGCAGGATTTTGTAAATGTAAGCTATGACATATGATAAAAGCCCGAATTCATTTCTCGGGTCAAATCCGAACGGATAATATCTCAGCACATCATTTGCCATCAATTGCCCGTGCGCTGCAATATACTCGGCATATCTCAGAAAGGCGTAACTGTCAACATCCGGCAGCCATTTGCCGCCCAATAGCGGGATGTTGCGCGTCCTTATGTAATAGCCAAACCATGCTATTGCAATCATTATTACATAGACCAGCCATGCCTTTTTCTTTTTGAGAAAAGCAACTATCTCCTCTTTGCGTTTCAAAAGGTCGTCTTTGCCGGACTGGGCTGTTGCGTTGGCGTGTTCTGGTTTTTTTTCTTCCTCGGCCATTCCCTTTTATAAATCCGGGCTTCATTTATATACTTTTTGTTATGGTTAGTGATGAACCTGCCCTGCAAAACGCTTTTAAATACAGCACCTTTCTTTTATCAGTCATGAGAATAATACTGATTTCAACTTCAACATACCCTTCGGACCAAGGGCTTAGGACAATATCCAGCTGCCTTAAGCGTGAAGGCCATGAGGTCAAGCTTGTGTTCATGCCCATGGCCGAGGATTATTCCCTTAAATATTCAGAAAGCGTGCTTGGGCAGCTTAAGGAAATCTGCAAGGGCGCAAAGCTGATTGGAGTTTCTGCATACGCATCCACTTCACCCAGGGCTGAGCAGGTTATAAGCTTCCTGAAGCATCTCAATGCCCCTATTGTTTGGGGCGGGCCGCATGCCACCATTTCGCCTGAGATGTGCATAGAACACTGCAATATTGTATGCAGAGGTGAAGGCGAGGAGACAATGGCCGAGCTTGCCGACAAGGTTGATAAAGGCGGGGATTTCAGCAGAATACCAAATCTTTGGGTGAAGAAAGGGAATGAAATAATAAAAAATGAGATACGCAGCATGCCAGATTGCCTTGACTGCTATGCCCCGCCTGATTACGATTTGAAAGACCATTACCTGCTCGAAGGAAACAGGCTTGTGCAATTCCAGGAAAAGCACCTGAACGGCATGGTATTCTTCATGACCACAAGGGGCTGCCCGAATGCATGCGCCTACTGCAGCAACCACTTGTACCGCCAGCTTTACCACGGGCACGGCAGGCTTTTGAGAAGCTACACCATTGATTATGTTATACAAGAGCTTAAGCGCCTAAAAACAATGTTCCCTTCTGTCGGTGTTTTTGACATAAGGGACGAAACATTTTTTGCAAGGCCACTTGAGGAAATAAAGGAGTTTGCAGAGCGCTATGCAAAGGAAGTGGGCATAAGATGGAAGTGCCTTGCGGACCCGACAACCATGAGCGAGGAAAAACTTAAGCTGCTTGTTGATGCAGGACTTACGGATATAATAATCGGCATACAATCAGGCTCAGACAGGCTAAACTTCGAGGTATACAAAAGGTTCATCAAGCGCGACCAGGTCCTGAAGGCTGCAAAGACCGCGAATAAATTCAAAGGCAAGCTGGCTGTGATGTACGATGTTATAACAACAAACCCGTATGAAACACCGGAGGATGTGCTTGAGACCATAAATCTCCTGCGGGAAATACCAAAGCCCTACTTCCTTTCTGTAAATAACCTCGTGTTCTTTTTGGGAACTCCCTTATATGAAAAGGCAGTTGCCGACGGTATAATAAAATCAAAAAAAGATTCCGCATTTGACCTGAATTACTGGGACCGGTGGAAGCATATAAAGCTGAAAAAAAAGAATGCGTATCTTAACTTAGTGCTCAACCTGATGAGAGGTCCTGTGACTGAAAAAAGGTATGGCATTCTGCCTGCTGCTGTTCTTAATAACCTGCTTAAGAAGAAATCTGTTG
Source organism: Nanobdellota archaeon (assembly GCA_013329215.1). Taxonomy (GTDB): domain Archaea; phylum Nanobdellota; class Nanobdellia; order SCGC-AAA011-G17; family GW2011-AR17; genus UBA9640; species UBA9640 sp9640u. The sequence goes on from DUKS01000058.1 coordinate 2,278, forward strand.
ATTTTAATCTTAGGCATACCCTTCCAACTTATAGCGTAGGGCAGGTGGTGCAGATCGCGGATTATTTCAGGGAGCATGTTGCAAAGCCCGTCTACAGGAATATGCTTCCGACTTCTGTAAAAGTCTGGTATGACAAGGTAAGGTACAGGGTTTAAGTTTTAATCTCTTGCAGAAGGCTGCTTCTCATAAACGCAAATTCCCTTGTAGCACTTTGAAAGCGCATAGCCTTCCAGCGGCGGGGCTTCGCCATTTATTTTTGTGAGAAAGGGCAGGTTTTCCGGATATTGTTCTGCAGTATTCGCAATATAACTAAAAGACAGCCTGGCAATCTTGAAATTATTAAACCTGGGCTCTTCAGAAAGCTCATATGTTTTCAGGACTTTGTTGCCTGTTTTGCTGGCAAGATATTCATCCAGCCATATAACATACGGCCTGCTGCTCCAGATATTGGCTGCGAGCGGCAGTTCCAGGTTTCTGTCTGCTATAACTGCATCATAATTAAACTCGTTCTGCATTTGTGCAATATCACTTTGCATGGACGAGGTCCAAGCTGAGCTTATGCCCGGCATAGACAGGTAAATTATCAGTGGGATTGACAGCAGGGCGCTTATAGCCGCCTGTTTGCCCGATAGTGTCTTTGAAAGGAGCACGACAGCAATTGGAACAATGCTGAAAAAATGGTGCGGCAGACCTGTTGTATAGATGAACAACATGAAAAATAATGACACTGCTATGAAAATAGATTCTGCCTTTAGCCCCTTCTTGTACCCTTTATATGCAAGAAAGAGCAAAGGAGAAATGCCAAATAATACAACCACAATGTTTAGCGGGCTGAGCCTGTAAATTATATTCTCTGTATGCCCGCCGATAAATACAACAAAATTTGCCCCTAAAAACCTAAGCAAGGAGAAGTGCGCATAACCGAATATAAAATAATCTACTATAAGCTTTGCTGCAAAGCCAATTATTGCGGGGACTGCAAATTGCAGCACATCCTTGAATTGCTTTCCGTAAAAGAATATTAATATAAAGAACAGGGAATAGGGCCAGCTGGTTTCGGTTACCGCATTTGACAAGCCCAGCATTAGCCCCGCGAGCAGCAGCATATGCCTGCCTCTGCCCCCCTCATATTTTTTCAGCAGAATGTATGCTGCAAAAAACAAAAGCGCGCCGAGCATTGCCGGGTAGATGCTGCCTCCCAAAAGCCATACGACCGGGGAGAAAGCCCACAGCATCACTGCTTTTTTTGACCTTGTAAACCCACATATCAGGGCCCCGGTAAGGAACAGAATAGCTATGCCAAGCATCTGCACCGCTTTTATTGAGGGGTATGCTTTCACAAGCAGCGAACCCAGCAGGGGATAAATGCTTGAATGTATCCAGAACAGCTTAATGTTGTCTACACCTGCGAAATATTTTATGAAAGTTACATATTCGTCCCCGTCATGCGTTTTAGTGTTTGTCGACAGCAGGACAAGAACAATCATTAATGCCGCAAGCACTGAAATAATAAGAACAAAATGCCACTTTTTAAATTTAAAATTGTCAAGCATTGCTATTCATTTTGGCTGCAATTCTTTATAAAGATTATGATGCCTCGGGCTTTGCGTGGAAATTCATAGGTTAGCGGTGTTTTTCCGCTAACTTAAAGGTTTTTAGTATATTTTCCACGCTCCCCAAATATTTTATGACCTTTTGGCTCAACTTGCCTTTAT
>DUKS01000014.1 GCA_013329215.1 Nanobdellota archaeon
CCGGCTAATTTCCACGCAAAGCCATAGCCACCGAAACCCTTATAAATAAGATAATCTTACTTTCTTACTATGGGAACAACAAAAATGTCCTCAAGAGGGCAGATTGTGATACCACAGGATGTAAGGGAAATGGTGGGTGCAACTGAAGGGACACTATTCTCGGTGATGGGCATGGAAGGCACGATAATACTAAAAAAGATAGAGCCGCAAACAAAAGAAGAGCTTTTCCGCGAACTGGACAAGTTTGCCAAGGAGCAGACAAGGAAGCTTAAGGCAAAGGGGTTTAAAGAAGAAGACCTGTGGAAAGCTGTTGATAGGGAGCGCGCAAGGCATCGCCCAAAACCCTAAAGGGAATTCCGGAAATCCTTCACTTCATCATCGCAAGCAATGCATCCAAAACAGAAGGCAGCTCTTTCACATTGTCGCTTTCTGTGAAATGCCCTTTTTGCTTTTCAATAATAATCTTTGCGCCGAGCTTCTCCCTGAAGAGATTAATGTTTTCCAGCGGGACAAAAGGGTCATTGTCAGAAAAGATTGCAGTGCACTTTTCCAGGCACTTCCTTGCTTTCCTAAAATCTATCGGAGTTTCAAGCCACGGCTTTGCAATTCCCTGTTCTTCCCCTGTCTCCAGTCCTTTCAGCGTAAGCCAGCCTGCTACAAACACAGCCCCGCCTATTGCCACATTTGTTTCCTGCAGATAGCGCAGGATTGTCTGGCATCCTATGCTGTGGCCAACAAAATAAGTGTCTGTATTAGGAGCTTTTACTGTTTTTTTCAGGAACGAAACCCATGCATCAATCTTTGGATTATCAGTATCAGGCATCGATGGCATTACAACCCTGAACTTTCGCTGTTCAACCCCTGTTTTCAGCCACGGAAACCACCCGTCTTCAGGATGGACGCTCCAGCCGTGAATGATGAAAACTGTTTTTGGCATAAGGACTGCAATTGTTTCTGAATATAAAAGCCTTTTGCAATATGACAAATAATAGGCAGCCGAAATGCTTAATAAACCAAACGCATTCTTCACATGCAACAACGGGAAAAGAGGCCCGGGCCATGCGCTTCTGAATATGCAAATGCAATATATATGATGCAATATATAAAGGTATATAAATAGTAATATCTTATCTTATGATAGCCATAATATGGCTAAAAAAGGGGGTTGCCACGGTGGTTACTAAAAAGACTATTCTGGACAAGAAAAAAAGTGCTATAGGAAAAATGCCTGAAGAGCCAAAAGCCAATCCTGTTACGAGGAGCAGGCCTGTGCAGCTGAAAATGAAGCTGCCAAAGCATGACCTTGGCGTGAAAGTAAGAAACCTTTATATGGGAGAAATGGGCTTCGGCACAAAAGCATACGACCCCGATGCAATGACAGGCCTCAGATTTTTCTTTCAGTACAACGGGCATACTGATATTACGAATGTAATGATGCTTGGCAGCATGATTCCCAGGGTTCCTGAGTTCTACAGCGTTTCCGGATCAGAAGACATGAGATTCTTGGCAAAAGACCCCACAAAGAAGAGTAGCGAAGCTGTTGAGCTTGTCGTGAAAAGGGCACAGCTGCAGCCAACAGATATCGAATATTTCAGGGAGCATGTTGACGGAAAAATCATAACAAAGCAGGATGCTGTAAACGCGGCAAGGGTAGAGCTTGAAAAGATTGCAGATGTTCTCACATGCGCCGATTGGCATTACCAGCACGGCGAAGAGGACAGGGAAAACATAAGGATCGCAAAAGAGCTTATGATTGCAGATGCAGCTGAAAAGAAGAGGGATTTCAAGCAGTATACTGACAAAATTACAGAGCTTAACGGAAAGCTTGCAAAGCTGCAGCAGCAGGGGGAGAGGCTTGGCAAAAAGCGCGAATTTATGCAGCGCCTGAGTGAAAAGCTCAGCACCCTGGAGGCAAAAGCAGGTGACGACCTGAGGGCGGTTGTGGACCCAATGCTGGACGGGAAGAGCAAAGAATACACCGTCGACGCCACAACGAAGGGTGAAATCCGAAAGTTGCTGAACCAAAGAGGCATAACAACGCAGAAGCTGCTTGGCGAGGCTGAAAGAATTAAAGCTGCCGCCTCAAAGCTCTCACAGGATGAGGAAGAGACGAGGCAGCAAATATCAGGGTACCAGACAAAGATAGGCGGCGTAAAAAGGCAGGCAGAGTTCTGGGACTTTTTCAGGGGCACAAAGAGGCACAAGCTTGAACCTGATGAGGAAGAGATATTCTTCAGGCTTGCAAAGACAGGATACAATGACACGCTTTACGGTGTGTTCCCCGACGCGATAAGGGCGAGGTCTCACATACACTCAAGCGCATTTAATGAGTTGGCAGACCGGCTTGGCGATGGCACTGAAGGAGAGAGCACGGATGACGGCGAGAGCTTCACAGTAGTCCGCGGCAGGGGAGGGCTGATTTACCAGCTTGCACATAACCCAAACGTGCTCAGCTCAAATGCAGTAACTGGAAAGGACCTGAAGATGCAAAAAGAGGGAGGGAAACGGTTGGTAAAGCTCGCTGACATTATAAAGGCGGTAATACCCAAAGTAACATTGTCATCGCACGGCAACGGCGGATTCAGATACCAGCCGCAACTCAAGCACAGGGAAACAATTGCAGAAGGGCATGAGAGGGATATCCCCGAGATAGTGCTCCACATGAAGCTGCCTACGCTGCAGTCAGTGCCAAAGCTTGAAATCCTGCGCACCAAGGGCCTTAGGAACTTGCATACAAAACGCTACAACGACGGCTCTTATGCATCTGGCGTTGTTTTCCATACTGTTTATGACAACGGCATGTTTGATGTGGAATACCTCGATGAGAGCACGCTGAGATTCCTCGCTGGCATTGGAAAAGCAATAAACGAGACAAAAGCATCTCTCGGTAAGAAAAAACTTGAGGCAGGTGAGAAAGCAAAGCTTGAAGCCCAGCTGAAGGAATTTGAAGGCGTAATGAGGTTCACATGTGACCTGACAAACACAGAAGCTGACGGGGACAGCCATCTCGGCTCTGCGAATAAGCCGGGGAGAAGAAGCAATTATGAAGTTGTTGATGCTGCCCAGCGCTTCCAAAGGCAATACGGCCTTCCGGACATTGTTGTTGTAAGTGAAGCAATACACGCGCCAATACCCAGCGTATGCAACACAAGCGAACAGTATTGGGGGCTTACGCCAAAGCAATTGGAAGAAAGAATAGATGAGATAGAAAGGCATCCTATTGATGCTACTGTAAAATTTGCGCGTTTAAAAAAAATCTGCCTCGAAGACAAACACGCAACGCCGATTACGAACATTGAGCGCACGCTGGATGAATGGAAAGACAGATGCCTACCCTACATGCTTGAAGTGCTGAAGAGAGGCGGTAGGGCTATATTTGTTTCAGGCAACCACTACAACAAAGCCGGAACCGGGAGGGATGAGGCATCTGCCCTTGCCCGCACAGTACCGGCAGAGTTTGACAGGCAAGTCGAGAGATTCTCTGCTCTCGGTGACACAATAGGCTGCGGAGAAACAACACTGCCAGGCGGAAAAAAGCTTTACGCCAGCCACAAGCTCAGGGAAGGCAATGATGAGTTCGTAAACGCTTTTAAGCAGATGACGAGCCAGGGAATCACAGCCGACCTTGTCCTGTTCTTCGACAGGCACCACGGAGGCGGGGGATTTGCTGACGGAACAGCCTACACGCTTGCACCGGGAAGGCAAAGTTGGAGTCCGTACGTCGACCAGATTTCAAAGCTTTCCAGCGCAGCAGGTCTTGTAAACACATACATACCAAAGGATACGCGGATAAGGTATGTAAAATGGAGATGGGCGCTTAGCGACTGCCTTGAAAGGAATTTCATGGAGCCAAGGGCAGAGCAGACGCTCTTTGAGCCAAAGCAGCCTGAAGAAAAAAAGAAGTAAGCTTTCTGTTTTCTTTTATTTTTTTAATTTATTCTTATGCAGTATAACCCGCAGAATTGTCCATAACACAGAATTTCCAGCGGAGTCCCTCCTTTAGGTTAGATAAAATAGAGAATTATATATATAAAAAATAAAAAAGGAATTACCTCAGCAATTCCATTCCCTTTCTCTGCCTGATTGAGTTTATCACTTTCATCTGCAGGGATTCCGGAAGCTTTTCAAACTTCTGGTCCTGGATAGAGCTTGACCCTCTCCCTGAAGTGCAGCTCCTTAAGTCCGAACTCCAGCCGATCAGCTCTGCAACAGGCATTGCAGCCTTCACGATAAGGTGCTCGCCCTGCTGGTCCATTGAAATAAGCTGCCCCCTCTTGTTCTGGATAAGCTTTGACATGTCTCCCATGAATTCAGACGGGCACTCAATTTGCATTATCTGGACAGGCTCAAGCAATATTGCCTTTGCATCCATGATTGCAGCCCTTGCACCTTCCCTTACAGCAGGATACATCTGCGCAGGGCCCCTGTGTATTGCATCTTCGTGCAGTTTGCAGTCCATCAGCCTTATCTTCATCTTTGTGCACGGCTCTCCCGCAAGGCCGCCTGCATCGCATACCTGCTCGAATCCGTCCTGGACCAGACCGATGATTTCCCCGATCTGGACAATTCCCCTTGTGTCATCAACAAGCATGTTACCCTTGTAGATTTCAGAGACATTCTTTGACTCTTTTGCAACATAGCCGAGCTCGACAAACTTTTCAAAGATTGCAGTGTCTTTCTTTCTTAATCTCATCTCAGGTATTTCCCCTGCTTTGATTGCAGCAAACACATTGTCTTCCATAGGCTCAACAACGAAGAACAGCCTGTTGTGCTTGTTCGGGGTCTTTCCTTCAAACTGGCCCGACTGCTTCTGGACAGTCTCCCTGTAAACAACAATCGGAGGCGATGTAATGACATCCATTCCCCTTTCTGTTCTCATCCTGTTTTCAATAACCTCAAGATGAAGCTCGCCCATGCCGCTTATCAGGTTCTCGCCTGTCTCTTCATTGATTTCAACCTTTATTGTCGAGTCCTCCTTGCCTACCGCCTTCAGGACTTCAACAAGCTTCGGCAGGTCAGCGGGATTCTTCGGTCTTATTGATTTTGTAATGACCGGCTCAAATATGTGCTTGATTGCCTCAAACGGCTCCATCGGCTCTGATGAAACTGTTTCTCCTGTGAAAACTCCTTTCAATCCGACTAATCCGATGATGTTACCGCAGGGGATTGATTCCAGCGTCATTCTCATAGGCCCTTTGTAAACAGATACCTGCTGCAGCCTGACTGCTTTCTTTGCCATGTTCAGGTAAACTTCCTTTCCTGTTGCAACAGTGCCTGAGAAGAGCCTGCCTGCGCAGATTTCTCCCGCATGCTTGTCAATAACTATTTTCGTTGCGACAAACGCAATAGGCCCGTTGGGGTCGCATGAAACAAGCGATTTTCCCATCGGCGAGTCTAGGTCGCCGTGCCACAATTTAGGGACCCTGTATGCCTGCGCCTCTCTCGGGTTGGGGTGGTGCTTTACAACCATGTTAAGCACTATCTTGTGCAGCGGCGCTTTCTTTGCAAGCTCCTTGTAGCCTTCTTCAACGCCGTATGCGTCTATGACGTCCTTGAATTTCATGCCTGACTTCTGCATGTAAGGGAAGTTCAAAGCCCACTTGTGGAATGCAGAGCCAAAGGCAACAGAGCCCTGCTCAACGCTGACTTTCCATTTCTGCTTGAATTCTTCAGGCGCAATCTGCTCAATAAGCCTGTTTACTTCTGTGATTATTGCAACAAACTTCTGCTGCATGAGCTCGGGAGTTAATTTTACTTCCTTAATCAGCCTGTCAACCTTGTTTATGAACAAAATAGGCTTGACCCTTTCCCTCAATGCCTGCCTTAAGACGGTTTCTGTCTGCGGCATGATCCCTTCAACAGCGCAGCACAACACGATAGCGCCATCAACAGCCCTCATGGCCCTTGTGACGTCTCCGCCAAAATCAACGTGCCCGGGCGTGTCTATCAGGTTTACAAGGAATTCAACGCCGTCTGACTCGTGGACCATTGAAACGTTTGCAGCATCTATTGTGATTCCCCTTTCTTTTTCATCCTCATGAAAATCAAGAGCGCACGCTTTTCCCGCCAATTCGTCTGAAAGCATGCCTGCGCCTGCAAGAAGATTGTCTGAGAATGTGGTCTTGCCGTGGTCGATGTGCGCCGCAATCCCGATATTCCTGATATGCACGATATTGCCTACCAGCCTTTGGATCTTGTCTATCTGCTTTTCTTCTGCCATTTATTGTCATCTCCTCATGATTAGATTATCAAGGATAAATGGAGGCTATTTATAAAGCTTTCGACGTGATTTGAGAACGGAGAAGGCGGCAGCAAGCCCTTCATTTCTGCAAGCCGTCATACGGGCTTTTAACTGAGATAAAGGCAGACGGGCACATATGGACATAAACCATTGTTGTTTCTGCGCTACTGTGCCCCATCAGCGGCTGGACAGCAGATACACTGTAGCCGTTCTCAATCAGATGGGTGGCAAAGCTGTGCCTTAATGAATGCGGATGAACCTTCTTCTTAATGCCTGCCTTCCTTGCAGCATCTCTCACAATCTCCTGAACGCTTCTTGCATGCAAATGCCACCCATTTCTTCCCTGAAAAATCCAGCCATCGCCAGCAGAAGCAATATGCTGCCTAATCCTGTCTTTCAGGCAGTCTGCAATAATAAAAGGCCTGTCCTTGTTTCCCTTTCCATGCCTTACCCAGCCGATGTTTCTTTCAAATTCAAAATCAACTGCTTTCAGGCTGATAACTTCGCTTACTCTCAACCCTGCAGAATACATCATCTCAAGAGCAAGCCTGTGCTTTTCATTCTCAACAGCAGCAAACAGCCTGAGCACTTCGTCCTTTGTGAGAAATATAGGCAATGCTTTTGGCACTTTTGAATATCTTATCCGCCAGGTTACCCTCTTGTGCAAAACCTCTTCCATCAGGAATTTCAGGGCATTCACATGCACATTAAGCGTATTGCCGCACCTGTTTCTTTCAACCAGAGAATCAATGTAATCAGTAACATCCTTTGATGTAACGCGCATAAACTCCTTTGGGCAAAAGCGCATGAACTGCCTGACGCACTGCATATAGGAAGAGATTGTCCTTGGGCTTAACCCGCGCCGGAGCATCTCTTTCTGCATATTGTATAAGGCGTCCATAGAAATCACCAAGCTTAAAGTTTTATCTCCTTCCTCTTCCTTAGCAACTTAGCCAAAGGAGGGTTCCAGATATAAGCAACCTTGCTTTCCCTGTCAAAAGCAATCTTGTTTATGCTTTCAAGGTAATCAAGAATAACCAAATATGTCTGCCACATCACCTGCCTGGGCAGGCTTTTCCACAATTCAGTCCTGCTAAGCTCTCCGCTGTGCTTTTCAATTGCTTTTTCCACCATCAGCACAGTGTCCAGCGTAGGGGACCTTTCAAAGCGGTTGTTTTGCCTTGCCATATCATTGCTGTATATCAATTGATATATAAGCGTTGCGGTGCTTTCCTGCTGTATTTGCATGTGCCAGGTATTGTATTATGTGCCTAAAAAGAGTTTCTGAAAAAATCCATGCGTTTTTTCGCGGATATTGCAAAATCAAGCAAAACCGCCGGAAATTATATGCAAAAAGCTCCAAATAACAGCAGAATCTTCAACAATGCCGAAAGCCCATTTCCACCAACCGTCGTCAAAGCCGGCTAACTGCAAAGAGACTACAAAAAATCAAAGAATGACTTCCAAAAAAGCCGCCTGAAAATCTGAATTAATGTGAATTATTGCCTCTTCTCGCATATAATCAGTTAGGTTCAATATGACTACGGGGCATACGACGACGAAAAGGGCACACTCGAAAATAAAAAATAGATTACCAACCTTTCTGCGATTTTCTTCTATCTTGTGCTTCGAGCTTTCTTTTTGCTTCCACATTGCATGGCAAGCATCTTCCCCTATGCTTTATTTTTCTACCGCAGTCTATGCAATAATATTCTAAGTCACTCATTTTTTTACCTCCGATTTTTATTAATATCCCCTATTAATGTACAACTCGTCTATGGAATTTTTTCCGTAGTACTGCAAGGTTAGTCATTCTATAATTGGATTTATCTCCATCTTTATGATGTACTTCGTATCCTTTGTAAATTTTACCGCCAACTTTTTTTTCTGCTTGCGCGATATGTACAAATTTACCAGTGTTACCATATATAGGGTATCCGCTCCGATTTTTATATATTCTAGCCATAGTTTCACCTTCGTTTTGTATCTTCTTTATTTTTTTGAATAATAAATTTCAAAAATTCTGCTCTCGCATTTTTGATATCAGATGGAACATCCTTTAATTTACTATATTTTTTAAATTCAGTCTCATCTATTCTTAAAGCAATATAATCTTCTATTGCATCATCAATAACGCCTGTTTCTTCTCCTTGAATAAACGTGGCTAATGCTCTTCTTATCCAAGACATTTTGTCTATTGATTCTAATTCTGCAAGTCTTTCTATCTTTTCTAAAAGCTCATTTTCAATTCTTAATCCGAGTTGAGTGGTCTTTTTCTTAGTGGTAACCATTGTTATCATATGATAACCAGTGTTACTATATAAATATTTCGGTTTTTGAGTGTGCCCCATATCCTTGTCCTACAAAATCGCATTCGCTCTCCAACGAAGACTCCCCGTAGTCATACTCTTCCGCTCCTCGCCTGCGGGCTGCGGTGCTCAGCCCGCCCATCCTCAAGCTCGTCGTGAGGCTCACTTCGTTCGCACTCCGCCTCGCTTGGGGGTCGGGGAACCTAACAATCGTTAGGCAACATAAGGCTTGGTGGGCGAATGCAACGGGGTGGGGTCGTCCTGTGTGCCGAAAGAATGCTGGCGCGAGATGAAAGGCAAAGATTTTAATAGTAACAGATGCTCTTTAAATTATAAAAAATGGCTTTCATTTCACAAACAACAGGTTACGCATTATTAGTAATCTATGGCATATTAATGGTTATAATAACTTACTTCTTTGCCCGCTGGAAAAAATATCATACGATTCAGGGCTTTTTAGTTGCTGGAAGAAATGTTAATTGGTGGCTGGGGGCTACAAGCATTGCAGCATCATGGATATGGGCACCTGCTCTTTTTGTTTCTGTACAAATGGCTTACCAGAAAGGGCTAGCGGGCATTTTTTGGTTTACCTTTCCAAACATAATTGCTTTAGCACTTTATATTTTTCTTGCCCCAAAAATCCGGGAAAAGCTTCCATATGGTTATACCTTGCCGCAGTACATTAAGCATCGCCTTCAAAGTGAACGAGCCCATAAGATTTACCTGTTCCCTTTTTTTTTCTATCAGCTGATGGCTGTAACTGTCCAGCTTTTTGCAGGGGGCAGCCTGATATACCTGCTCACAGGAATTTCTTTGATAAATGCAATGATTATAATGTCTGTTATTGTTTTAGCTTACTCTCTTATATCGGGGTTGGAATCTTCTATTGTAACTGACTTTATCCAGTTCCTTTTAATTATAGTTGGAATAGTAGTAGTTATTCCATGGATTATTTCCACAGCAGGAGGCTGGTCCGCAGTCAGCCAAGGAATGGGCGGTGTTACAGGGCAGTTCAGGAATATATTTGACCCAGGCGTTGCTTTTTCTTTTGGTATAGTCACTGCCATTGGACTTATTGCCGGTGCCATATCAGACCAGCAATATTGGCAAAGGGTATTTGCTATAAAGAAGAAAAATCTGGTGCCTTCTTTCTTGTTTGGTGCACTTATGTTTGGAATTGTGCCCATCGTTCTTTCTGTTTTGGGATTTATCGCAGCAAATAATAGCTTGGGTATAACTTTGCCTGAAGGAGCGGATGTTTCGCTGATTGGCGTTGTTGCAGTCAGCACATTGCTGCCCACAATTGCTATAGCAATATTCGTAATTATGCTTCTGAGCGCTTTGTTCTCAACATTGGATTCTGGCTTAAATGCTGCAAGCTCTCTGTTTGTCACTGATGTGGTTAAATATAGTGATGAAGAAAGGAAAGTATTAACCAAAGTTGATGAAGGGCAGCACTTAACGCAAAAAGAGATGGTGTTAAGCAAGAAACTTGATACAAGAGGCGTTCGCAATTCACAAATAGCTATGATTGGAATTACAGTTTTGGGTTTCTTAGTTGCTTTAGCCGCCGTATATATCCCTGGTTTTGGTTTAAAGCATTTATGGTGGATTTTTAATACAGTTGCGGCTTGCGTTGTCGTTCCAACAGTCTTGAGCCTTTACTGGAAAAGATTGGATGCTAAAGGGGTGTTTTGGGGCGTTCTAATTTCATTTGTAGTCGGAATCCCTCTCTTTATCTATGGAAATATCATCGATAATTCTGTTTGGATTGTGGGTGCTTCGTTATTTATCATAGCAATTAGTACTGCATCCTGTTTACTAATGCCCAAGAAAAAGCTATTGGAAGAAACAACTTAAAAACGACGGAAACCCCACCCCCTCTGTCCTTCGGACAAATAGAGCCT